>CAYPYT010000006.1:7336-22575 GCA_964415105.1 uncultured Planctomycetia bacterium
GATTCAATGAATAAAAAAGGTATTGAAGACGGCAATATTATTTTAATAAGAAAACAACAGATGGCGGAAAATGGCGATATAATAGTTGCGTTGGTTGATAATGAGGTTACAATAAAAGAATATTCGGCAACTCGTCACGCCGTAGTACTAAAACCGCGTTCAACGAATAAAGAGCATAAACCTATCGTAGCAGTAAACGATTTTCAAGTACAAGGCGTGGTTGTGACCGTTATCCCAAATCTTGAGGAGTAATGAATGATTACAGCAACAAGACAAGTAAAACCTTTTTTAAAATGGGCCGGAGGCAAAGGACAGCTTATAGAACAAATCGCTTCGTATTTGCCGCCTGCGTTCAAGACGGGGCAAATTAAAAAATATTTTGAACCATTCTTAGGAGGTGGAGCAATTTATTTTTGGTTGGCAAAACATTATGAGTTTGAATGTGCATACCTATACGAGATAAATCCATCGATTGCCATTTGTTATCAAGTAATTCAGAAAAATGTAAAAAAATTAGTTAAAATGCTTAACGAGTTAGAGCAGGAATATTTCTTCGGATCAGACAAAAAACGTGAAAAACTTTTTTATAATAAACGAGAAGAGTTTAATAGCTATTTGCGAAAAGAATCTGCCAATAGTCATTTGAAACGAGCCGTTCTTTTGATTTTTCTAAACAAGACATGTTTTAACGGGCTTTATCGAGTAAATTCAAAAGGTGAATTTAATGTTCCGTTTGGAAGGTATAAAAACCCCGCAATTTGCAATGAGGAAAATTTGTTAGCAGTTAGTGAGTTGTTGGAAAAAGCAGAAATAGTTTGCGGAGATTTTTCACTTTGTTTGGATTCTGCGGATGACGAATCATTTGTATATTTCGATCCGCCATACAGGCCAATAAGTGCAACAGCGAGTTTTACCAGTTACTCAAAACAGGCTTTCAACGATAATGAGCAGAAACGATTACGAACGGTGTTTTCGGAACTGGATAATCGGGATGCTCATGTAATGGTAAGCAATTCCGATCCTAAAAATATCAATCCAAAAGATAATTTTTTTGATAGTCTATACAAAGGGTATAACATCGAGCGATTAATCGCGAAAAGATTAATAAATTGTAACGCTGAAAAGAGAGGTTCTATTACTGAAATTTTAGTCATGAATTATTGATTGCAAATGTGCATTAATGAAAGAGAGGGGCTATAGATGAAAACTGGCGGAGTTGGTGGGGCAAAAACATTAACGGGACTGAAGTTTGAAAGAAAAGTTGATTTTCAGAAACTTATAGGGACAATGCGTGGCTATGAAGTTAAAAAAGTTTCGAATAAAGCCGGAATGGGAGTTTTCTTTGATGGGGAGTTAGTGGCAAGATGCTTTCGGAAGCATGCTTTTTATCGGTTTTTGTCTGAAGCTGGAGTTGCGTGGGAGAATTTGATTTCAAAAAAACTTTTACCAGATGACGCGTTATTGGTTATTGTTAGAGAAACTTTATTTATAATAGAAGTGAAGTATCAGCAAGTTTCGGGCTCCGTTGATGAAAAACTCCAGACGTGTGATTTTAAGAGAAAATTTTATTTGAAGCTGGTTTCTCCGCTTGGATTGAAAGTGGAATATGTTTATGTATTGAGCGATTGGTTTAAAAATCCAGGGTATAAAGATGTGCTGGATTATATTCATACTGTTAATTGTCATTACCGATTCAATGAGCTTCCAATGGCATGGCTTGGATTGCCCGTAAAAAAGTAGGGGAGAAAATGAAAACAAAAGAAATAAGTAACGATAATACTATTCAAAACACAACAGTATGGTCATTTCCCAATCGTGGTAAATGGCTCACTCATAACGCGAAATATCGAGGAAACTGGGCACCGCAAATTCCGAATAACCTCATTCAGCTATATTCAAAAGAAGGAGACATTGTTCTGGATCCCATGGTTGGTAGTGGAACCACAATGATCGAAGCAAAATCTTTAGGACGTCAAGGAATAGGTCTTGATATTCATCCTGAAGTTGTTGAGTTAGCTCAAAAATCATGTGAATTTAATTGCGAAAAATGCCATGAACCGATTATTAAACGAGCTGATGCCCGCGACATGAAAATTGTAAAAGACAGCAGTATAGATCTAATAACAACTCATCCTCCGTACTTGAATATAATAAAGTATGGAATGAATCCTAATGATGGGGATCTTTCCTCAATAAGCAGTTTGCAAAAATTCTGTAACGAAATTGAGAAAGTTGCCCGTGAATGTTATCGCGTGTTAAGGCCAGGTAAATATTGTGCCATCCTAATTGGCGATACCCGCCGCCGCAGACACTATGTCCCGTTAGCTTTTTCTGTGATGCAGAGATTTTTGAAAGCTGGGTTTATCCTAAAAGAAGATGTTGTTAAAATTCAGCACAATTGTTCAACCACGCGATACTGGAGTGGGCAAAATAGAGATTTTCTTTTAATTATGCACGAGCATTTGTTTGTTTTTAGGAAACTTGGTAATGGTGAAACAAAAACCATATTCAAGGACAGTATGTTGGATAACAATCATAGGGAAAACTATGGATAAAAAGAGAACAAGGAAAAATATATATACTCATGAAATTGATTTAACTTCATTAACAATCAAAAATCAAGAACGCGATAAATTCCGTCAGAACTTGGAGTGCATAAAATATCGCGGGTATGAAGTTGAACAAATCGGAGGTGGTAGAAAAATAGTTATAACAAAGCCGGGTGGTAAATTCGTTTTTGGAACGGTAAAACGGGATGATTTTATGGTTTGGATTTATAACCCTAAGGATAATTCATTGTGGCTGATATCTCATAAAAATATTTTAGAAGATTTAGAAGAAAAAGCTAAAGTTTCGTCTGCAGATACAATTCAGATTATAGACGCTTTAGAAAGAGTTTTTCATGGTGAAGATCCGGATGATATCCTCAAGCAGGTTGACTTGCAAAATCCTTGCAATGAAGAGCCCGAAGTTTTAATGAAGGCGTATAAATGGATTTGGGGGCAGGAGGATTGTAATTATCCTCCGCCGCTTCAAGGGAGAGATATGTCCATGAAAGCAATTTTGGACTTGAGAACCGAATTATTAAATAAGATAGAGGGAGATAATGGGGTCAGCCCTCGAAATTAGAAATAAGAACCCTAACCCCAGGAGATCCAAGATGTTCAATCCTAAAAAAATATTTAAACTGGCAGAGGTTGTCGATTATCAGAATGGCTCTATCGTCAGCAAAGAGATCGTAAAGGGTAAAACCGGCAATGTGACCTTGTTTGCTTTTGATAAAGGGCAAGGATTGAGTGAGCATACAGCTCCGTTTGATGCGTTGGTCAATATATTAGACGGCGAGGCCCAAATAACAATATCAAGTGAACTCTTTGAGCCTAAAGCCGGAGACACCATTATCATGCCGGCTAATGAGCCGCATTCAATTAAAGCCGTAGGCCGGTTTAAGATGGTGCTGGTGATGATCAAATCTTGATTTGTGGGGGAGGAATACTGGGGCGGGCTCATCTCTAATTTCGATGCCTGACCCCGTAAAGATTGCGAATGTGGAGATTGGAAACCATTTTGTTGATGTCAACAAAATGGTCGGAGAAAAATAGGTGTCTGGGCAGATTCAAGTTCCTAATGCAACAGTTTCGTTATACAATTAATGAAAAGGCTAAAAGCAATGTGAGTAACCTGGTTGATGCGGCAAGAAGATAGAGGGTCAGGGCTTTGGTGTGCTTGCCGCGGTGCTAATTTACTACTAATTGCTACTAAATTAGTAGTAAATTATCCAAAATGGTAGATTCAATAAATTAATGATTTATCTATCTTGTGTTTTTGTGTGAGGTTAAAAAGCAGGAGATAGCGGGGTCCGATCACACTTTCTTCGACATAAATTTCAAAAATATTATTTTTAAGCATATAGTTGTGTCAAAGTTGACACAATATAATGTTGTATCATACTTGACACAGGATTATATTGTGCTATACTTGATACATGAATGGAGGAGAGCATGATCTGTTATAGGTGTGAAAAGAGAATAGAAGGCAAAGAACAGATAAGGCATGGGCTGCATAAGCAGTGTTTTATGGAGTGGTTTGCTCTTGATGGTGATGTGGACTTTGGGGAAGTTGCGCTTAAAAGCACAACTTCATCCGGTTCGGAAGAAAAGCCCTCTATGGCATCAAGTTTTTTTCAAGGAAAATTTAAAAAATACTCGGCTATGCTGAATAACGAAAGATATATACTTAAAGTGAAGGATGACAGATTTCCTGAATTGCCCGGGACGGAGTTTTTATGCAATAACATAGCGAAGTCATTGGGGATGAAGATTCCTCCATTTTATTTCATAAAGTTTGGAAATAATGTAGAGACATTTGTGAGTAGGAATTTTATGCAGGATCATATCCCGGCAGATTTGGTGCATATCTATCATTTTGTAAAAGAGGGTGAGGATTTTGATTTTGAAACAATCATAAAAATTATTAAGAATAACACAGGAAGAGCTGTAGATATAAAGAGATTCGTTGAGTTATGTATTTTTGACGCTCTTATAGGGAATCATGACCGGCATGGAAGAAATCTTGCAATTGTAAGGAAAGCTAAAGAATGTTTTTTGTCTCCGTTTTATGATAATCCCGCGTATCTGGGGATGGAAGAAGATGGATTACTTGAAGCCATGCATGAGCCAAAAGGCAAGATCGTGGTTAAGAATACATTAGAGCCTTCTATCGCGGATTATTATAGAGAAGCAAAGAGATTGGGGTATTCAGATATTGCAGATTCTTTTATTGAGAAACTCGACTTGGGGAAAATAAAAACTCTTATTGATACTGCCTTCATTTCACAAAAAAGAAAAAAAGCATTTTTTTCTTTGATGGAAAGAAGATACGGGGAGTTGAAAAATGAAATACAATAATAGATATTTTAAAATAGTTGCTGTTGATGTTTTTCTGGAAAAAAGGAAAACCAGGGTTTATGTCGGCAGGTTGACGTTTGGGAATGATGCATATAAATTTGTGTATAAAAAAAACTATTTGTATGCGGAAGCCTCTATTCCTTTGGGGAATGAGTTTCCGCTTACTCAACAAGAGTATGTTTCAGGGACGTTGTTTCCTTCGTTGTCTGACCGTATACCCGTAAGAGAGAATCCCGCGTATTCTGATTATTGCAGAAGTGCCGGGATCAGCGAGATAGAAGAGAACCCATTAGTGCTTTTGTCTACGATCGGAAGGCGAGGGCCTTCTTCGTTTATTTTTGAACCTGTGTATGATAAGGGCTTTGATGAAAAAATGTGTAAGAAATTTAGGACAGAACTGGGGCTTACCATCAGAGAATTTGCCAATGTTTTTAACATATCAACGACTACTGTTATGGCAATAGAGGGGGGCAAGCGTTTGGGCAAAGAGGCGCTTAGGCGGATTGAGATATATTATCTGTATCCTAATGTTGCTATTGATGAAATACACATTCGGGGAGGAATTTTACACGAAACGAAGAAAGTGAAAGTTCTAAAGGTTTTGCGGGAGAAAGCAGACAAGCACAGGGAAAAGAAGTGATAAGGAGAGTTGTAACAATTATGTTACAAGTGTAACATAATTGTTAAATAGTGTTAAATAGGGACAGGGCAGATTCAAGTTCCTAATGCAACAGTTTCGTTATACAATTAATGAAAAGGCTAAAAGCAATGTGAGTAACCTGGTTGATGCGGCAAGAAAAGCTGGTAAGGCATTGGCTAAAGATCCCAAAAAAAATGGAGATGATGCCAGAAAGGAAAGAAATGGATTGGATGGCAATAAATTAACAGAAATGGCTTTTGATGAAGGTTTTAGAGAAGGGGTAAAAGAGAGCCATAGTTAGTTTAAGGATAGTTTAGGAACAGATAGAGAGAGAACAATGGCGGTTGGTTTCGTAAAGATTTACGTTCAACCTCGTAGGATGGTAGTAAAGAGCACTACCAACCTACGAGGATGAACTTTCTGGGTGACGTCCCTACTTATGAAATGAGCAAAATAATGAAAAAGGTGAAAATGATTTTTTACGTAATACTGTTATCACTTGTAGTGGCAGGTAACGTATACGCGCAGAGTGAAGTGAATGACATAGGTGCTTATAACGAGTGGGGGCGCTTGCGGGAAGTATTTATCGGTATCGAAGATGATACCGTTGAGCCTGATTATGTGCCCGCTCTTGTGTGGCTTCCCGGAGACGGTGTCGCGGGTGTTAAAAAGTACGGAGGCAAAAGCTCAAGAGACGTTTTTCCTGAAGGGATGAAGTCTATTCAGGAACAGCTCGACGGAATTGCCGATGTTTTGGAGACCGAAGGCGTGATAGTTCACCGGTTAAAGCCAATGGCATATCCGGAGGAGAAGAGCTTTCTTAGTGATATACAGAGAGGTAATATGCTTTTTGGCGGGGCCGGATTCTTAAGAGTTATCGGGAATAACGTTCTCTTGATGAATTCTTTCAGATTGCCCTTTAGAAGAAAACAAGTATGGGTTGTGAGACCGGCATTGGAACCGCTTCTAAAAGGGAAAAATGTGCGGTATTGCGCGACGCCGCCTCCTTCACCGTATTATTCTGAAGACGATATTTATATTGAAAACGGTGACATTATGCTGGACGGGTTCAATGTTTACGTTGGTATGTCCGGCAACGCTTCCAATGAAAGAGGAGCTGATTGGTTACAGCAGTTTTTGGGACCGGATTACAAGGTTTATATTATCAGATTGAAGCCCGAAAAATTTCATTTGGATTGGGTGTTATCTCTAAATAGACCCGGGCTCCTGACTTATTGTCCGGATGCCATTTTAGGCGAACTGCCGGAACCGCTTCGATCGTGGGATAAAATAATAGTAAACGCCGATGAAGTCGCCGGCGCCAACAATCTTAGCATAGATGAAAATACGATTTTAGTGCCTGAACAATATGAAAGAATTGCGAAGGAATATCGTGACAGAGGAATGAAAGTTATTACGTTACCCTTTGACGCAACCATTCAATATGGAAGCGGTCCGCGTTGCCTGACAGGCGTACTGAGACGAGACCATTAGAAAGACCTCCATATCTTAAGGGGAGCAAAAATAGCGCCGTTCTCTTTTTGCTCCCTTTTACCCGGACATCCATTTTTCGGGGTGGCGAAGAAGCAAATAGTTAAATAGGTGTCTGTCCCTATTTAAATGTATTTATTGACAAAAGCAAAGTAATAGGGCATACTTTATACAAGATATTGTATGAAAACATACAAATAATTGTATAAATAGGACAAAAATTATGAAATATCGACTTACAAAGAATGATTTAATAAACTCGTTGAGTGCTTGGAATAAGTTTTTAAAGAGAAAGGTTCATTTAATAGCATGTGGTGGAACTGCCTTGACTCTTGTGGGCATAAAAGATTCTACTAAAGATGTTGATTTTATGGTTCCTATAGAAGGAGAATACAATTACCTGATATCTGTGATAAAAGAAATAGGGTATTATCCAATAACAGGGTGGGGATGGCAAAGGGAGGGTGAAGAGTATATATTTGATCTGTTTAGGGAAAATAGAATACATACCACGGCGCTATTAGAATCTCCTTTGCAGGAAGGTAACAATACTGCTTTATTTGAATTAACCCACCTGTATGTGGGAATTCTCAATCATTCTGATTTATTGATCAGCAAATTGTTCCGGGGTGATTCTGTGGATATTGATGATTGTCTTATGTTGATCAAACAGAAAAGAGAAGAAATAGACATTGATAGATTTAAGGAAAGGTTTTTAGAATCAGCCAAATATGACAATAATGAAGAGAAGCAAAATAAAACCTTAAAATATTTCCTGAATATTCTTAAGAAGGAGCATATATATGAAGGATGAAAACTTATTAAGAGAAGTCGGCAAATTAGGATTCAGCCTTTTTGAAAAACAAGAAACTCAAGATGTAAATAAAATTCTTTATGACGTAATAATGAGTAATGAAATACGTTTGTTGGAAGGATTTCCAGTGATCCTCATAAATGCTATGGAATCAGGGAGTTTTGATTACGAAAAATTAGTGTCTAAATTTAAAAAAATAAATGATAAATTAACATTTGTAAATTTCATTGAATTATCCTTAGCTGTATATAAATATCAACAATTGGAATTCGAAGGGAACAATGTATTGCTCCGTAAATTATCAGAAGATGAAAAAAAGAATCTTAATACATTTTTAGAGTGCCTAAAAAAGAATAGAACTTTTAATATTTCAAATTATCAGTTTAGTCCCGAGAGAATTAAAAATATATTTCTTAATTACTCAAAGAAGGAAGAAAAGAACATAAGAGAAGTAGCTAGAAAACAAGAAGAGTTATCTTTAGAATACGCGTTATCTCAAATTTTCCCTCCTAAACAGAAAAATCTTTTTAAAAAGAAATTAAGAGGAACAGAAATGACAAAAACAGAAAAAGAATATTTTTCCCGTGTTATCAAAAAGAAGATCATCGCTCTATCAAATTCGGAACTGCATGATATGGCTAAAAAAATATTAGTAGATAAATAGGGACGTCATTCATTTAATGAGGGGCGAAACGGTAAATAGGATCAAGGGGGTTAAGAATTTGGAGAAGATGAGAGAGGAAGATGGTGACAATTGAAGGAGTTATTTCTAATTTTGGGCCCTGGCCGCGTCAAGTTCTTATAAGGAGCAGTGTAAAATGGATATTTTCATGTCGGCAGCGTTAGAAGAAGCGAAAAAAGGATTGGCTGAAGGCGGAATTCCCATCGGTTCGGTGCTTGTTCATAACGGACAAATCATTGGGCGCGGACATAATCGGCGGGTACAGCAGGGAAGCGCCATCTTGCATGGCGAGATGGACGCGTTGGAAAACGCGGGGAGACAACCGGCACAGGTTTACCGAGAATCGGTTCTGTACACCACACTCTCGCCTTGTTCGATGTGTAGCGGCGCCATCGTTCTCTATGGCATCCGGAAGGTGGTTATTGGCGAAAACCATACTTTTATGGGAGAAGAAAAATGGCTTAGTTCCCGCGGGGTTCAGATAGAAGTTTTGCAGAGCGATGAATGTATTCGGCTGATGACGGATTTTATCGCGGCAAAACCGGAATTATGGCATGAGGATATCGGGGAAGAATAAATAAGGGCAGAACGGTTTAGGGATAAAATTCGGCACAGTTTTCCAATCACCTTTTCGGTATGGCATTATGAAACAGTTTAAAAGAATCTATATAGAGATCACCAATGTATGCAATGCGGACTGCGGGTTTTGTCCTAAAACTTCACGAAAACCTGAATTTATGGGGTTAGAGCTATTTAAAAAGATACTTGATGAAGTAAGGGGGTATTCGGGTCATCTTAACTTTCATGTGATGGGGGAGCCGCTTTTACATCCGGATATAGGCGTTTTTCTGGATCTATGTGATGAAAAGGGGTTTAAGGTAAATCTTACTACGAATGGTACGCTTATTAAAGAAGCAAAGAATAAACTTTTATCGAAATCCGCTATTCGGATCATAAATTTTTCACTGCATATTTTTGATGAAACGACACCCGAAAACGTCATAGACAAGTATCTTGATGAAGTTTTCGGCTTTATAACCGAATCGGGAGAGACTCCCGGGTTTATGGTCTGTTTCAGACTGTGGAATATGAAAATGAAAAATACGGTTAATTCCATTCGAAAGGTACAGAGCGCGCCGAGGAATTCATATATTTTAGAGAGGATCGAAAAGTTCTTTGAAGCCCCTCACAGAATAGAAGAGATCCCGTCTGAAGGGAACGGCATTAAGGTCAGGGATAATGTTTATGTAAGTCAGAGTTTCGTTTTCGAATGGCCCGATAAAGGAATTCCGGATCTGAATGAGGAAGGGTTCTGTTTGGGACTCAGACAGCAGGCCGCGATCCTTGTGGATGGAACTGTAGTTCCGTGTTGTCTGGATAGTGAAGGAGTAATTGATCTGGGGAATATAAATGAATCCGGTTTTAAACAGATCATCGAAGGTAAAAGAGCCATGGATCTATACAGGGGGTTTTCAGAAAGAAAAGTAGTTGAGGCTCTTTGCCGGAAATGCGGTTATAGAAAAAAGTTTGAATTAAAGAAATAGGGGCGTCCTTCTTAAAAAAAATAACCCGCCCGAAGATAAAGGAGCAGTGTAAATAATGGGAATAGGATTCTTTCTAATGCGAATAGCAGTTTTTGTAACAGTGCTTTATCTTATTTACTGTTTCTATAAGGCATCGCGGAAGCCTGCCGGGGAAAATACAGCTGAAGCTGTTTCCACTTGTCCGTCTCCGAAAGTTTTTATAGACTACACGGAAGGCAGAATAAGCGGTAAAAAGAAGAAAGATATAGCGGATCACATAGCCGGTTGTGAAAACTGCCGGGACGCCTTGAAAAAGGTGTTTGATACGACGAGAGGATAATGGGGTGTCATTCGCGTGTAAGTAGGAGCAAGTGGTCACTATTATGGGAAAAAGAATCTCGACAACTTGTCGAAAAATCATATAATGTAGGGAGTTTACATAAAGCGGAGGAATGTCTGAGCGGACATTTTTACTGAAAGTGAAAATGTTCTCGAACGCTGAATAAAAATTATAACAGACGGCTTATTAATATGAAACCGATTAGAATAATTGCGCGAATGGACATTAAGGGTCCTAATTTAATAAAGGGGATTCAGTTTGATGGTTATAGGGCTTTAGGCAAATGCGAAGATTTTGCTTATCGATACTATAGCGAAGGAATTGATGAGATTATTTTTTATGACACAGTTGCCAGTCTTTATCAACGAAATAACCTATTAGAATTCATTAGCGCGGTTTCGAAGAATATTTTTGTTCCATTGACCGTGGCCGGCGGTATTCGTTCAGTTGAAGATATCCGGAAGATATTGCGCGCGGGCGCTGATAAAGTAGCCATTAATACCGCCGCTATCGGAAATCCAAAGCTCTTAACAGAAGCGGCAGAGGTTTTTGGTTCCCAGTGTATTATCGCGGCTATTGAAACGAAGCGGCAAACCGATGGGTCTTATGAAGCATGGGTTGATTATGGTCGGGAACGTACAGGAGTTGACGCAGTTAAGTGGGCGGAGCGTGTAGTGGAATTGGGAGCCGGAGAAATTCTGCTTACCTCAATTGATTTTGAAGGAACGGGAATGGGGTTTGACATAGAATTGACTTCGCGTATCGCGGAAAATGTTTCGATACCTGTCATAGCTTCCGGCGGAGCCGGTTCGGCGGAAGCTGTTCTTAAAGCGATAAAAGAGGGAAAAGCGGACGCGGTCGCGGCGGCATCCATTTTTCATTATTACTATGCTCAACCTATCAATCGAATGTTCTCATCAACTAACGAAGGCGGACTGAGAATGGGAAAACAAATAGATGAAGGAAATCTTGATTTTTTAAACGTATGTTATGGTGGTCTTGGAGAAAGAAGATTAATGCCGATTTCGATTTTAGAACTGAAGAAGTATCTGGAAGACTCAGGCATTAAATGCCGTCTTCAATAGATATATTAAAAGGTAAAGAATGAAAGCAAATCCTAAGGTTGTTATTATTGATTACGCTTGCGGGAATCTATACAGTATACAGCGCGCGTTACGACAAGCGGGTGTTTCTTCACGCATAAGCAGTGTCCCTGAGGAGATTCTGAAGGCGGATAAAATTATATTACCGGGCGTTGGAGCGTTTGGTGACGGTATGAAAAAACTTATTTCATATGAATTGTTCGATGTCATCACGCAATGTGCTTCAGCCGGGAAATTTATTCTGGGGATATGTTTGGGTATGCAGCTCTTATTTGAGGAGTCGTTTGAATTCGGGCATCATCAGGGGTTAAAATTGATTTCGGGAAAAGTCACACGGCTTTGTGAAGACGGAGCGCAAGGCGGTTCGATTAAAGTTCCCCACGTTGGTTGGAACGCCATCCGGTTTTTAGATAATGCGGATTCCCCTAATGTTTTTTTCTGCGGGGTGACTAACGGAGCATATATGTATTTTCTGCATTCATTTTGTGTAAAGGCGGATGGGGCAAAAGAGCATTTGGCACTTACTGCTTATGGAACAAATACATTTTGCGCTATGGTTCAAAAAGAGAATATAATAGGCGTTCAGTTTCATCCGGAGATCAGCGGTTCGTTGGGATTGACGTTATTGAAGAATTTTGTTTTTAAGTTATAAAAAGAAGGAGAAAAAGTGATAATGAAATCAATAAAAACGCTTGATAAACAGTTAGAAAAGCTGCCGAAGGAAATCAAGTTTTGTAAAAATTGCGTAGTTTCTAATCAAAGGCCGCGTACTGCTTTTAATAAAGACGGGATATGCAGTGCCTGTGAATGGGCGTATGAAAAAGATCATGTTATAGATTGGGAGAAGCGTGAAACGGAACTGCGGGAGTTATGCGATAAATACCGCAGTTCGGACGGAAGTTTTGATATTGTTGTTCCCAGCAGCGGCGGCAAAGACAGCACATATGTAGCGCACCAATTGAAACATAGATACCGGATGCATCCTCTTTGTGTTACTTGGGCGCCTTTTGAATATACAAAGATTGGATGGCAGAATTTGCAAAATTTTATTCGCGCGGGATTTAATGATATTCTCGGTCAGCCCGATCAGAAGATACACAGAAAACTTTCGAGGCTTTGTTTTGAGCTGGTGGGCGATCCCTGGCAGCCTTTTACATACGGCCAAAAAAACTGGGCGTATCACATCGCGAGTACTTTTAAGATTCCTTTAATTATGTATGGTGAAAATGGCGAATTAGAATATGGAGGGTCCGCTAAATATAAACATAAACCTAAAGAAGGTTCTGAAGAGTACGAGGAATTATATTTTAAAGGGGCAGGGGTAGACGAGATAGTCAATATTGGTCTTGAACGCGGGATTTTTGATAAGAAAGAAATTGAACCGAAGACATTTCAGCTTTATAAGGCGCCTCCTGTTGATGATATTATTAAAAGCGGGATTGAAATGCATTGGTATTCTTACTACCACAAATGGACACCGCAGGAGAATTATTACTATGCCGTAGAAAATGCCGAGTTTCAGACTAGTCCCGAGGGACGTTCTGAAGGGACATACACTAAGTATAGCAGTTTAGATGACAAATTGGATGATTTTCATTGGTATATGAGTTATATCAAGTTTGGTATGGGACGTGCTTCCCGGGATGCCCAGACAGATATACGCCGCCATCATATTACTCGTGAAGAGGGAGTAGTATTGGTAAAAAGATATGATGGAGAAGTTCCAAAAAGGTATTTTCAGTGGTTCTTAGAGTATTTGAATATTCAAGAAAAGTATTTTTGGGAAGTGTGTGATTTTTACCGCGAACTTTCCCATGTCTGGGAAAAAAAAGACGGCAAATGGATAATGAAATACCCTGTTTACTAAGAACCTGGCATTGGGGTCAGGTCTCAACTTTCAACAAAAAGGAAAAACTATGGGTATGTTTTGCTTTCAGTGTCAGGAAACCGTTAAGAATACCGGTTGTACGATCAAGGGCATATGCGGGAAAGAGGAAAGAGTTTCGGAGCTAATGGATTTGTTGGTTTATGTTTTGCAAGGGATCTCGATCTATGCGGAAAAGGGAGATTCTTTAGATAAAAGATATGGCATATTTACCTGTCAGGCACTTTTTTCTACGATAACTAACGCGAATTTTGATGAAGATAGAATTGGAGGTCTTATCAAAGAGGCTCTTGCCTTACGGGAGGAAATTAAAGAAAAGGTGCAAGTTTCCCAAGAAGGTTTACATGATTGCGCGGTATGGTCGGCAGAGACAAAGGAAGATTTTATCCAAAAATCATTACAAGTCAGCCCGCTTTCTTATAGCAGTGATGAAGATATTCGGTCTTTAAAGTCTTTGGTGCTTTTTGGTTTAAAAGGTCTTGCGGCTTATACCGATCATGCGGCTGTGTTGGGTTTTTATGATAATGATGTATTTAAGTTTATATACCGAGGCCTTGCGTCAATTACAAAAGATTTATCAGCCGATGATTTCACCGCTCTTGTTTTAGCAACAGGAGAAACTGCTGTTAAAGCAATGGCGTTGTTGGATAAAGCAAATACCGAATCTTACGGGGATCCGGAAATTACCAAAGTTAATATCGGCGTCAGAAACAACCCCGGCATTCTTATTTCAGGTCATGATTTGAAGGACATGGAAGAACTATTGCGTCAGACTGAGGGTACGGGTGTTGATGTATACACCCATTGTGAAATGCTTCCGGCAAACTATTATCCTGCTTTCAAGAAATACGATCATTTTGTCGGCAATTACGGCGGTTCATGGTGGCATCAGAATAAAGATTTTGAAACATTTAATGGTCCTATTCTAATGACAACAAACTGTATTATTCCTCTAAAAGATACATATAAGGATAGAATTTTTACAACAGGCATGACTGGTTATCCGGGTGTTATACATATACCTGATAGGCAGGTGGGAGGAAATAAAGATTTCAGCGCGATCGTTGAGTCGGCAAAAAAATGTCAGTCTCCTCAGGAAATCGAAACCGGAGAGATAGTCGGAGGTTTTGCGCATAATCAGGTTATTGCTCTATCAGACAAAGTTGTCGAAGCGGTCAAGTCGGGAGAGATCAAACGATTTATCGTTATGGCCGGATGTGACGGTCGACAAAAAACAAGGAATTATTTTACAGAAGTAGCTGAGAAATTACCAAAAGATACAGTGATCTTGACGGCCGGATGCGCTAAGTTCAGGTACAACAAGTTATCTCTAGGGGATATTGGCGGTATTCCTCGAGTTTTAGATGCCGGTCAATGCAATGATTCATATTCTTTGGCAGTGATCGCGCTTAAACTAAAGGAAGTATTTGAATTAGAAAATATCAATGATCTGCCGATATCCTTTGATATTGCTTGGTATGAACAAAAAGCGGTTGCCGTTCTTTTAGCTCTGCTGTATCTTGGCGTAAAAGGCCTTCGGTTAGGGCCAACCTTGCCCGCGTTTATATCGCCGAATGTCGCGAAGGTGCTAATTGAAAAATTTGATATAAAGCTAATAAACACTGTTGAAGAGGATGTAAAAGCTATGATGAAAGGGAATTAAGCAAGAACAAGGGGGTCAGATCTCAACTTTCAACAAAAGGGAGACATAGGAGAAATCGAGAAAATGTTGAAGTTGCCAGGCTGACCCCCCTTGTTTTTGCTATTTAAAATTCGGGGCGATGAAGAAGCAAATAGTTAAATAGGTGTCTGGGCAGATTCAAGTTCCTAATGCAACAGTTTGCCAAAAACCTC
>CAYPYT010000007.1:0-7002 GCA_964415105.1 uncultured Planctomycetia bacterium
CGTAGGTTGGTAGTGCTCTTTACTACCATCCTACGAGGTTGTTGGCGGACGATTCGTAGGCAAGGTCCGCCCCTACTTTTTCATTAAAAGCACTGCCGCGTAAGATGCTATCGCGCGGCACGCTCCTATCTCTCCCAATTTTTCGGCTGTTTTTCCTTTAACATTTACCCTGTCCTCCGGAATCCGGAGAACTTTAGCGATCGCGGCAATTATTTCCATCCGATAATCTGATATTTTAGGCTCTTCAGCAATAACTATGGCATCCAAGTTACAAATTTCATATTTTTTTTCACGCGTTAAACGTTCGACATCACGCAAAAACTCTACACTTGAAATATTTTTATATTTCGCGTCCGTATCAGGAAACCGCGCGCCGATATCCGGCTCACCCAAAGCTCCCAAAATGGCATCACATATAGCGTGAAGAAGCACATCTCCGTCAGAATGCCCATAACACCCTTTCGGGAATTTTATTTCTACCCCGCCCAAAACCATTGGACGGCGCGGAACGAGCCTATGTATGTCATATCCGATTCCGATTTTCATGATTTTTCAGCGAATAGAGAAAAATTTAAAGTAACTTAGGTGGCACACCTCACGCTTTCCCGCCGGAGGCGAACTCGCCTCCGGCTGGAAACCTAATACCATGAACCGCGCGACAAAGACACCTGTAAGCCCCTTTTAAGAACTAACCCCGCTCTCTTTTGAACGGGGAAGAGAAATAGGACGCTCGTTCCTTTTCTGAGGAGCAGGTTTTTCTATCAGCGCGGCAAATATCATCTTTCCGGCCGATGTCTGCAAAACGCTTGTCACTGAAATATTTATGTTTCTTCCGATAAATTTTTTCGCGTTATCCACGACGATCATCGTTCCGTCATCCATGAACGCGACACCCTGATTTTTTTCCTTACCTTCTTTTCTGATATGTACCGTAATCTCTTCACCCGGAAAAACTACCGGACGCAAAGAATTTGCCAGGTCATTAATATTGAGAATGTTAATATCCTCCAATTTAGCTACCTTATTGAGATTAAAATCATTGGTAATTATGCTCGAGTTTAATATTTTCGCCAAACGAACCAACTTAGCATCGACTTCTTTCACTTCCGGCAAACGTTCTTCATGTATTATAACTTCGGCATCTTTCACTTGCCGCAATTTGTCAAGCATATCAAGACCCCGGCGGCCTCTATTTCGTTTTGAAGCGTCGGAACTATCCGCTATCGCCTGCAATTCCTGCAGAACAAAACGCGGAACCATAAGTTTTCCCTTCAAAAACCCCGTTTCGCATATCCCGGAAATTCTGCCGTCAATAATAACACTCGTGTCCAAAAGATATAACTGCTCGCTTTTGTCTTCCCTGGAAAACCGCACGTACGGGATCACGAGATTAAACTCATCTTTGCCTTTTATCGCGATTATCATCCCCAGATAACAAAAAATAAGGGTGAAAATTATACGAAAAACCGAATAAAAGGTCTCTTCCATAGGTATAAATTTCAGTATCAAGGTGACCATCCACGCCATAAAAAAACCGAAAACAAGACCGAACGCGGAAGCGGAAAGGTTCCGGAGAGAAATCCCTTCCAGCTTAATCTCCATTAGTATTAAAAGCGCCCCCGCGAGGAGCCCGGCTATCGCTCCCGCGAATATCGGAAAATTGGAACTGACGGGTAAAAGCGGCCAAAGGTAATACCCGCAAATCACGCTAAGGATCAAAAAAAAGATTCTAACAAACTTAATAGTCATAGTATCAATTTCCTTTCTGTTTTAATCTCTCTACACCAAATAAAAAAATAGGGTTTATATCCCTTCTTGTCCTATTTAAGCTTTCAAATTCCTTCACCGGAATTTGGATCTCAAACAGTCCCGCTGACACTCAAAAACAGAGAATTTTATTCTTCTTTTAATACCGTCCGTTAATCCTTGGTTTTATGCAGAAGTTTCCATGGATGTTCTTTTATGTCAGAGGTAAATTCTTCCACATTGTCATATATCTCCTCTTTTACCAAAAGTTTTCCAAGTGTTCCTTCTCCGTTCTTGAGACGGTTTAAAATAACCGCGATATCTTCATACACAGTATCATCCATCAAAAGTTTTCCAAGCGTTCCATCTCCGCTTTCGATCTGTTTCAGGATCTTAATAGCCGCTTCCATAAACGCGTTCATTTTCTCGATCTGATTTCCGACACTTAAGGGATTTTTTCCTACCACGACGCTATCCTCACACAAATATTTTTTAGAGACGCCCGGTGTTATTTCCAAATATTGTTCTCCCAGAAGCCCCAGAGTATTGATCCTGGCGGCGGCGTCTTCCGAGATCTTGACATTACCGTTAACTCTAACACCCAATTTTACTCGGGTGAGGTTTTCGGTTTCATCTTGAAAAATATCGGTAGAGATAACTTCCCCGACATTAACTCCGGCTAACTTTACCGGCGCGTCCCGAGTTATTCCGCCGGCAGTATCAAATATCACCTGAATATCATAACCTTTGTTAAAGAAAGACAGATCTTTTATGGAAAAAACTATCAAAAACATCAAAAAAATTCCCGCTCCCATAAATAGTCCCACTTTTAATTCCAGTTTTTCATCCCTAAACATATTTTCTCCTTAATGAGACTTTGGTTTTAGAGTGCAAAGCGCTCTGAAACCATTAGTCGAATTAATGTCCGAGTGCCTTGGAGGGAAATTTGCTTGCCAAATTTACCCCAAATCCCAGGGCGCCGGACTCTTTGCAACAGGTTTCAGGCTACAGGTTACAAGTTTCAGGGTTCAGGTTTCAGGGGTTCCGCCAAAGGCGGGGCTCGCCTCCGGCGAGAAACGTGTACCCTGCAACTTGTAACCATTCACTATTCACCATCGGCAAACCGGCCTCGGTCAAAATCTGGAACCCTCACCGCTGGTTATCGGCCCTTCCGCTTCACCGTTTATAAATTGTTTTATTATTTTATTTTTCGAACACCTTATCTCTTCTGGCGTCCCGATCTCAATAATTTCTTTTTCGTATAACATGGCAATCCTGTCGGCGATCTGATAAGCGCTTTTCATGTCATGCGTTACCGTTATGGAAGTCATCTTAAGGGAGTCATGCAAATGTCTTATCAGCTTGTTGATTATGTCGCCTGTTATCGGATCAACCCCGGTAGTCGGTTCATCGAATAGAATAATTTCGGGCTTCATGCTTATCGCGCGAGCGAGAGCCACCCTCTTTTGCATACCTCCCGAAAGCGCGGCAGGTTTCATCTTCTCTATACCCTGAAGCCCCACCATCGAGAGACATTCCCAAACGCGCTGTCTTATCTCGCGGAAAGACATATCCGTATATTCAAAAAGTTGAAACCCGACATTTTCCAGAACGCTCAATGAATCAAAAAGCGCCGCGCCCTGAAAAAGCATGCCGAATTTCATTCGGATCGCGTCAAGTTCACGGAGGCTTACTTTCGTAATATCCGTACCGTCGATCATAACTTCACCGGAATCCGGCCGCATAATTCCTATCATGTGTTTTAAGGAAACGCTTTTACCACAGCCCGATCGGCCGATTATTACTAAAGATTCTCCTGTTTTTACCGTAAGATTAAAATTCTTGAGAATCGTTTTCCTATTGAAGGTCTTACAAATATTTTTGAGTTCTATCATAATTTTTCTTGCCGCGTTTTGTTTCGCCTTTCGATACTTCTCCAACCGCTTTTTTTATTATTACCGTCCGATAAAATAAAAAAGCGCCGTAAAAAAACAATCGGCCATAATGATCAGTATAAAACTCCTTACGACACTTGATGTCGTGGATTTGCCGACTCCTTCGGCTCCTCCATGCGAATTCATCCCTTCAAAACAGGATATGATACATATCACTACCGCGAAAAATCCGCTCTTAATTATGCCGGTCATGACATCTTTAACCGCGAGCGGATCGCAGGTCATTTTCAGATACATTGAAGACGTAATATGCAATTTGCTCACGCCTATAAAATATCCGCCGACAATTCCGAAAAAATCCGCGTAAACGGTCAAAAGCGGTACCATAATAATTAAAGCAATAAATCTCGGCACGACTAAATACTGTACGGGATTGGCAGAAAGCGTTTCTAAAGCTTCAATTTGCTCGGTAACCTTCATTGTTCCGAGTTCCGCGGCAATAGCCGCGCCGGACCGGCCGGCTACGATAAGAGCTGTAAGCACCGGACCCAATTCACGCGTTATCGAAAGAGCGACCAGCGACGCGATATACATCTCCGCCGACATCTGCTGAAGCTGATAAGCGCTCTGAAGAGCTAAAACTATTCCCGTAAAAAGACTTATCAGAAATATTATCGGAAAACTCGCTACTCCGATCTTATTCATCTGTTCCAATATCTGGCGCTTTCTAAGAGGCATAGACCAAATACTGAAAACTGTCTCAGCAAGAAGCACCGCCAACCCTCCCGCGTAAATAAAACCTTCCGCCATCCAAGTTTTTACGTCAGAAAAAGTTCTTCCGCCGAGAACAATCAATCTTTTTCTTAGTTTCATAACAATCCGTTAACTTGTAAATTTTAACTCAACTTTTCCCTTGATCGCCGTCACTTTGATCTTCGTCCCGTCTTTAAAATTTCCCGACAAAATTTCTTCCGCCAGCGGGTTTTCAAGATACCGCTGTATCGTTCTTTTTAAAGGTCTCGCGCCGAAAACTCGATCAAACCCTTTGTCTATGAGAAACTCTTTGGCTTTCGCGTCCAATTTTAATTCAATGTTTTTTTCTTCCAAACGCTGTTCGACTTCTTTTACTTCTATTTCGACAATTTTTTTAAGATCTTCACGATTTAAACTTCTGAAAACTATCACGTCGTCCACCCTGTTCAGGAATTCAGGTTTAAACGTCTTTTTAACTTCCTCCAAAAGGCGCACTTTCATTTCTTTATAACTCTCACTTTCATCCTGAGATTTAAAACCGATCGAGCCCGTTTTCTTCAGTAAATTCGCTCCGATGTTTGAAGTCATAATGAGTATGGTGTTTTTAAAACTGACCTTTCTGCCGTACGAATCAGTAAGCCTGCCCTCGTCCAAAAGCTGTAAGAGAAGATTAAAAACGTCCGGATGCGCTTTCTCGATCTCATCAAGAAGAACCACCGAATATGGACGGCGCCTCACCTTTTCAGTCAACTGTCCGCCTTCCTCATACCCTACATATCCGGGCGGAGCCCCGACAAGTCTTGAAACATTGAACTTTTCCATATATTCAGACATGTCAATCTGTATAATAGCGTCTTCATTTCCGAACATAATTTCCGCGAGTTTACACCCAAGCAGAGTTTTTCCAACCCCGGTCGGCCCCATAAAAATGAACGTCCCTATCGGCCGGTTGGGATCTTTTATACCGGCACGCGACCGGCGAACAGCATGCGCGATCGCTTCAATAGCTTCATCCTGCCCGACAACATACTCGTTAAGTTTTTTTTCCAGACAAAGATATTTTTCGGATTCTTTTTCTTCCACCTTAAGAAGCGGAATACCGGTCCACTCGGAAACAATACCGGCAATATCGTCTTCCGAAACCACAATTTCCTGCTTATTTTTTCCGTTTTTCCATTCATTTTTCTTTTTTTCCAATTCTTCACGCGTTTTTCGTTCCGAATCGCGAAACCTGGCCGCTTTTTCAAAATCCTGATTCTTAACCGCGTCGTCCTTGTCTCTTTTAATTACTTCTATTTTTTTCTCTTCTTCGGTAAGCTCCTTCGGCAATATCATCGTAGAAAGCTTCGCCTTAGAACCGGCTTCGTCCATAAGATCAATCGCTTTATCCGGCAGAAACCTCCCGCTAATGTACTGATCCGACATTTTCGCGGAAGCTTCTAACGCTTTATCCGAAAACCTCACCTTATGATGGGCTTCATATTTATCCCGAAGACCCATCAATATTTTTATCGTTTCGTCAACACTTGGAGGCTCAACCACAACAGGCTGGAACCGCCTTTCCAACGCGGGATCTTTTTCGATATTTTTCCTGTATTCATCCAAGGTAGTAGCTCCTATACACTGTATATCCCCTCTCTGAAGAGACGGTTTAAGTATATTTGAAGCATCTATCGCGCCTTCCGCTCCTCCCGCTCCCACAAGAGTGTGAATTTCATCAATAAACACAATTACCTCGGGAGTATCTTTAATTTCTTTCATTACCGCTTTTATGCGTTCTTCGAACTGCCCCCGATATTTCGTGCCGGCAATCATCATGGCCAGATCCAAGATCACAAGACGTTTACCTTTCAACACTTCCGGAATGTCTCCGTTTATGATCTTCTGCGCCAGCCCCTCGACAATAGCTGTTTTACCTACTCCGGCTTCTCCTATCAAAACGGGATTATTTTTCTTACGGCGGCTTAATATTTGAATAACCCTCTGAATTTCTTTATCCCTGCCGATAACCGGATCGAGTTTATCCTCTTTTGCCATTTCCGTGAGGTCCCGCCCGAAAGAATCCAGTGCCGGAGTTTTAGTTTTCATTTTTCGTTTAGCATTTTCGCCGGAGTCAAGCGTATATCCCGGAACGGAAGAGCCTAAAAGATTTAACACCTCTCGCCTCACTCCTTTTAGATCCAATCCGATATTCGTAAGCACCTGATTCGCGAGACCGTCTCCTTCGCGTATCAGCCCCAGCAAAATATGTTCCGTGCCGATATAATTATGCCCGAGACTCCGCGCTTCATCCATCGCTAGCTCAATAACTTTTTTAGCCCTTGGAGTGAAAGGAATATCACCCGTTGTTATTTTATCTGTTCCCGGCTGAACAAGTTTTTCAACTTGCGCGCGTATCTTATCCGAATCCACACCAAGACTTGATAATACCGCCGCCGCGACTCCCTCACCTTCTTTGATGAGTCCCAAAAGCATGTGTTCGGTGCCGATATAGTTGTGACTCAAACTTTTCGCTTCTTCCTTCGCGAGAAGGATTACTTTCCTCGCGCGTTCCGTAAACCTATTAAATGCCGCCATTCTTTCTTCCTCCCGTGTTGGTTGATTGTTG
>CAYPYT010000007.1:7102-10423 GCA_964415105.1 uncultured Planctomycetia bacterium
GTTATTATTTCACAAGTTTCTGCCGTATGAGATCGGCGCGCTTTACGTCTCTTTCGTACGGCGCTATTTCTCCCCCGTTTATTTTCTGCAAGTGCGCGGGTTGAGTTAAAAGCAAGACCTCGTTCACTTCACCTATAGTAATATCTTTTATAAGGCCCAAGTCCACGCCCAAACGAATAGCGGATAATAGTCTTATCGTTTCGCTTGAAGTAATGATCCGCGCGCTTTTCAAAGTTCCATAAGACCTGTGAATTCTATCGGTAACTTCTTCTTTTCGCTTATCAAGAAGATCTTTTCGGGTTGACTCTTCTCTGGATATGATTTTCCTTATTATTCGTTCCAGATTATCAAGCACATCCATTTCCGAATGTCCCAGCGCCACCTGATTGGAGATCTGAAAAAAATCGCCCGCCGCTTCAGTATCTTCTCCGTAAAATCCGCGCATTGTCAGTCCCAATTTTGAGATCGCGTTAAACACATTTTCGATCTGTCCGGTCATAGCCAAAACCGGCAGATGCAGCATCACCGACGCCCTCATCCCCGTACCGGTATTTGTGGGACACGAAGTTAAATATCCGAATTTATCCGAAAAATCAAAATGCAGAAGCTTTTCCAATTCCGTGTCTATTTCATCGACGATCCTCCATGTTTCCATGATATTAAACCCGGATTGCACGACCTGCAGTCTTAAATGATCTTCCTCGTTCAGCATGGCGCTTACTATTTCACTTTCGTCAACAACGAGAGCCTTATATTCCGCGTTTTGCGTATGTTCGCGGCTCATCAGGTGTCTTTCAACAAGAAATCTTCTATCCAGATTGGAAATATCCTTTATTCGGATCAAAAGCGCCTTTTTAAGCAAACGGCTTTTTTTTATTGCCCGCACCATCATTTCCAATGTTTCCCCTCGCTCCGAATTATCGGCACGACTACAATATAAATGTCCCGCTACATTTCTTGCCGCGCGCACGCGCGTAGATATCGCCACGTTAGATTTCGGACCTTTCGCCTTTAACCATTCACTTTCTTTATACAAAAGATCATCCAGTTTCATTCTTTTCCTTTTGTTTTTTTTCGGTTTCTTTGATCCGATCTCGAACTAAAGCCGCCTTTTCAAATTCTTCGCGCTTAACAAGGTCCTTCAGCTCATCTTTTAAACTTTGAATATTCTCTTGAGGTTCAAGTTTTTTTACTCCGCCTAACGGTGTTTTCCCCATATGCCGGTCAGAACCGTGAATTTTCCTAAGAAGCACGCTTAAATTTTCAGAGAATGTTTCATAACACTTCCCGCATCCGAGCCGGCCGACATTTTGGAAATCATGATACGTCATTCCGCAAGAGGAACACTTTGTACCGGTGTCTTTTTGAAAAGGCCCTTCACTTATTTCGGGTCCGAAATCAACCAGACCCGATAAAAGATCCGCGAGTCCGAAATGTTCCTGCATTTCATTGGTTTTCGATTTAGCGCACTCTTCACAAAGATGTAATTTCGTGACATTTTCATTAACCACTTCCGTTAAATGAACCGTCGCCTCCCGCTTACCGCAAATATTACATTTCATATATACTCCGTGATTAGTTGACCGGTTAGCTGGTTAACTGGTTCGCCGGTTAGTCGCCTAATACCCCGATCCCTCTGTCCCTGTCAGCGTTTTAAATTTTCCGCGAAGATTTTGCGTAATTTTTCCCGGCCGAGCGTCTCCGATATTATTGCCGTCAATTTTTACGACTGGAATAATTTCCGCGGCAGTTCCGGTTAAAAAACATTCTTCCGCCAGTAAAAGATCAGCCATTTTAACTTTTTTATATTCGACTTCAATCCCGATTTCTCCGGCTATTTCTATTATGATTTCTTGAGTTATTCCTTCAAGCGCCCCGATACCGCTCTCCGGAGTAACAAGTTTTCCGCCGGTAACCATAAAAATATTGTCTCCCGTACATTCCGCCACATATCCGTCAAGCGACAACATTATCGCTTCTTCAGAGCCGGCATCAATAGCGTCAATTTTAGCAAGAATATTATTCAGATAGTTCAACGATTTTATTTTCGGGTCTAACGCCTCGGGATGGTTTCTTTTTATCTTCGACACAACGATCGCGAGTCCCTTTTTATAAAAATCTTCCGGATATAATGCTATTTTACCGACAATGATAAATATTGTGGGCGTTTTACATTTGCGCGGGTCCAAACCCAAATCTCCACTGCCGCGCGTCACAACAACGCGGATATAAGCGTCATCAAGCTCATTTATTTTAAGCGTCTCTAAAATGTTATCGCTAAAAACTTCCTTTGATACGGGTATTTTCAAACTGATCGCCGCGGCGCTCTGATACAAACGATCCAAGTGTTCCTTAAGGCGAAAAACTTTTCTATTATATGATCTTATCCCCTCAAAAACACCGTCCCCATAAAGCACCCCGTGATCAAACACAGATATCGCGGCTTTGTCCGAATCAACAAATTCACCGTTTAAAAAAACCTTTAACCCCATCAGCCCCCCGCTTTCTTTTGCCGCCGCCTCATCGTACGGGCACGGCATGCCGTGCCCCCGCGAAAAACCAACAAACTCCGCCACCAACCTCGTAGGTTTCAACCTACGAGGTTGGTGGCGGAAGATCCACCGTGTTTTACCGGTTCTATTTTACCATCCTTCATGAAATATTCATTATGAAAAAAATCTTCCTCAAGCGCTTGATGCGAAACAACTATCACGCTCATTTCATTCCGCAAACTGATACCTTTTATCAGAGCGTATATTTCTTTCCGCATTTCCGAATCCAAATTACCCGTAGGTTCATCGCAAAATAAAACATCCGGCGAATTAATAAGAGCTCTGGCAATTGCCGCGCGCTGAATTTCTCCGCCGGAAAGCTGTCTCGGCTTATGATACAAGCGGTTATCCATATGAACGATCTTCAAAAACTCCGCCGCGCGTTTTTTTATTTCACTTACCGGAGAAACAGCGTTTATCAGCGCCGGCAGCATTACATTCTCAAGAACGTTTAATTCCGGTAAAAGAAAGTAAAATTGAAAAATAAAACCAAAATGTTTATTTCTAAGACGGCTTCTTTTATTATCGGATATCCCGTATATGTTTTTTCCGCCGCGGAATTTTATCTCTCCCCGATCCGGCCGGCTCAATCCCCCCAGCATATGCAGTAACGTGGACTTTCCCGCGCCCGACGGCCCGTAAATATATATCCTTTCACCTTTACGAACACTGATATCCGCGGATCTTACCGCGTGCACCTCTTTAGTCCCTTGCCTGTAATTTTTACTGATCTCCTCCGCGACGATCATTCTCAAGTCCCCTATTTTAC
>CAYPYT010000007.1:10523-21714 GCA_964415105.1 uncultured Planctomycetia bacterium
TGGCGGCGAGTTCACTCATACCTTATCGCTTCTACCGGATCCAATCTCGACGCTTTCCACGCGGGATATACCCCGGCGATCGTCGACAAAAATACAGCCATTCCGACAATAACACAAATATCCGAAACATTGGTTTTTACGGGTATTTCCGTAAAATAATACACATCACTCGGGAATATCTCCGCGCCCGTAATTTTTTCTATAAAAGCGCTGACGGTATTAATTCTGGCCGATAGATATATTCCGGCTAACCCTCCCGCGACGACTCCGGCCAGCCCTATCAATACACCCTGCGTCAAAAAAATAACGCTTATCCCCAAGCGCGTCGCGCCGATCGCTTTCAAAATACCTATATCCCTGCTCTTTTCCATCACTATCATTACAAGCGAACCCGAAATATTAAAACAGGCGACCATAACAATAAGTGTGAGAATGATAAACATCATCTTTTTTTCCATACTGAGCGCGGCTACAAGATTACGGTCAAGATCCATCCAGCTTTTCACGGTATATTGATACCCCAGCATCGTCTGCAATTTCCGCTTCGCTTTATTAACGGCCATCGCGTCTTCGAGACGAATACCGACACCTGTTATCGCGTTTTTCAGCTTAAAAAAATCCTGCGCGGTCTTAATATCAATAATTGCCATATTCGCGTCATAATCATATCTTCCCGAATTAAATTCCCCTATAACTTTCAAACTGTTTTTTCTTATATCAACCGCTGAATAAGGCCGGAATATTTCGACAGTATCTCCGACGGCAATATTTTCATTTTTCATTAACTCTTTGCCTAAAATTATCGTACCGGGAGTCAAACTTTTAACAGCCACCCCCGCGTAGCTTATAACACTCGTAACGGCCGATTCCCTATCCGCGTTTATGCCTTTTAAAATAATTCCGGAGATATTGTCCTTATTCTGAAGAATTGCTTGCCCGTTAATAAATTCCGAAACATTTTCAACACCTTCAAGAGATTTTATTTTATCGAGCAAAGACTCGTACCCTGATATCCCGTCTTCATTCATGACAACAAGATGAGCATAAGTGCCTATGATCTTGTTTTTTACTTCGTCGTCAAATCCGTTCATTATCGATAAAACAATAATAAGCGCGGCCACCCCGAGCGCCACCCCGATAATGGAAATAGCGCTGATAAGAGAGATCATCCCCTCTTTTCTTTTCGATAAAAAATATCTTATGCTGATTAAAAAAGTCCACATAATTATCGTATGTCGTATATCGTATGTCGTATGTCGTATGTCGCAAGAGATCCCCGCCGAAGGCGGGGCCCCCGCTTCCGGCGGAATTTTAGACGATATACGACATACTACATACGATATACGATCTCACTCCGGTCTCATATGCGGGAACAAAATAACTTCCCGGATACTCGCCGAATCCGTAAATATCATCGCGAGCCGATCTATTCCTATCCCCAGCCCTCCGGCCGGAGGCATACCATATTCAAGAGCCCTGATAAAATCTCTGTCTACCATCGCCGATGGATCCGCCTTGACCTGCTCTTCAAACCTTTTTGCTTGATCGATCGGATCGTTCAATTCAGAATAGGCGTTCGCGATTTCCATACCTCCAAGATAAAGCTCAAACCTGTCAGCGATCCCTTTCTCGGATTTCTTCTCTTTCGCGAGCGGACTTAATTCTTTGAACATGTCCACCACAAACACAGGATGAGTTTCTCTCTCAGGTTCAACCAATTCTCCCACTATGTTGATTATCTGTGTTTTACTCACCGCGTTACCCTCTATTTCAATCCCTTTCGCTTTCAATTTACCGACCCACGTGCTTAAAGAATCTTCCACTCTAATTCCAAAGTTTTCCTCCATAAGCCGGCGAAACGAAACTTTCTTCCAAACCGTTAAATCCACTTCTTTCCCCTGGTATGAAAATTTTTCCTTACCGAGTATGGCTTTGGCGGATGAACGGATAATGTCTTCGGTAAGCTTCATCATTCCGTCACAATCCGAATACGCCTGATAAACCTCCATCATCGTAAATTCGGGATTATGCCGCGTTGAAATACCTTCGTTACGAAAAGAACGGTTAATTTCAAATATTTTTTCAAATCCGCCCACAAGAAGCTTTTTTAGGTATATCTCAGGAGCTATTCTGAGATACAAATCCATATCCAGCGCCTCGTGATGTGTTTTGAAAGGTTTTCCGGCCGCGCCTCCGGGAATTGGATGCATCATAGGAGTTTCCACTTCCAGAAACCCCTTCCGGCTCAGATTTTCTCTAATGTTGCTTATAAGCTCATGCCGAATTTTAAATTTCGCTTGCGCTTCCTCGTTTACGATGAGGTCAACATACCTTTGGCGGTAACGCGTCTCCACATCTTTAAGCCCATGCCACTTTTCGGGAAGCGGCCGAAGCGATTTGGACAAAACCACAAAACTTTCCACCTTGACAGTATCTTCACCGGTTCTTGTCTTAAAAAGTTCGCCGCTTACGCCTATTATGTCCCCAATATCAAGAGTTTTTAGTATCTCAAACGCCTCATCCCCTATAACATCTTTACGTAAATAGACTTGCATCTTTCCGCTAAAATCCTTCATGTCCAAAAAAGCGCTTTTCCCATGCATACGCCTTGCCATTATCCTGCCGGCGATTCTGGACGAACGAGCTTCTTTATAATCTTTTTTGACGAACGCGATCTGTTCGATGCCCTCCCAGCTCCCGCCAAACGGGTCAACTCCCATAGCCTTCATCTTCTCCATATTCTTATATCGCTCTTGTACCTGTTCGTTTTTCTCTTCCATTAAAAAATCCTTTTTTTATGATAAATAGCCATCACCGCATCATATAATATTAAATTATCAAGGGATCGGGGTGTTTTCCGACCACTCATCCTGAAGCCCAGAGGGCTGAAGCCTCCATAGAGATCCTTCCACTTCACTTCGTTCAGTGTCAGGATGACCCCTTTACAGGAGGAAAAAACTCCCCGAGGGGTCAATTACTAATACCCTCACAAAATTCCGAATCCAACCACACCCAATTATATCGGGTATAATTTGTTATGTCAACGTAATATGGTGAATAGTATTGGGTGTTTGGTTAAGCGTGAATGGTCGTTCGTAAGGTCAGCCCCCGTGTGTCCGCGAGTAATCAGTAATACCAATTACAAAAAAATTACCCAAGAGGAGAGAGATCCCGGCCGCCTAATTTGCCATCCCGGCAAACCAACTACCCAACTAACAGGCTAACCAACTAACCGGCCAACATTTCCCTAAACTCGTCTTCTGACAAAACCTTGATATTTTTGGCTTTCGCTTTTTCCAGTTTCGACCCGGGAGTTTCACCTGCGACAACAAAATCCGTACCGGCGCCCACCGTGGAGGAAATTTCTCCTCCGGCCGCTTCCGCCAGCTCTTTCGCTTCCCGGCGCGTCATTGTCTTAAGTATACCGGTAAAAACTATTTTTTTGCCCGTTAATCTTCCCTCGCGTCTATCTCTTTGTTCGCGCACAACAACTCCGTATTTTTCAAGCCGTTCGATTTCCTTAATGTTTTCTCTATTTTTAAAAAAACTTGTTATCCTCTTTGCCACTTCCGGTCCGATCTCATTAACAGCAGTCAAAGTTTCTTCATCGGCTGACATTATGTTGCTCAAAGTGCTAAACCTATCGGACAGAAGTATGGCAATGTGCCTGCCTACGTTTTTAATGCCCAGCCCGAAAATAAATCTGTCCAGATCAATATTTTTCGATTTTTCGATCTGTCTCAACAAATTGTCCGTTTTCTTTTCCTTCCACGTATCGAGACTTAAAAGGTCTTCCCGTTTAAGAGTATATATATCCGATATCCTGCGCAGGAGACCTTTCGCGTAAAGAAGTTCAACACTTTTCACTGAAAACCCTTCAAGACTCGCCGCGCCTTTTGAAACATAGTTCAAAATCGTCTCTCTCATCTGTTTTGGACACGAAAGTCCCGCAGGACACCTGCAGAACACGTCTTCCCATTCCACTTTTGTTCCACAGCTCGGACACCTGAGCGGAAAATGAAAAGTTTTTTCCCGGCCTGTACGTTTTTCTTTTACCACCTCCGCGATATATGGAATAACATCTCCCGCGCGATGCACTTTTACATAATCCCCTATCTTTACGCCCAATTTCGAGATCTGATCCATATTGTGAAGCGTCGCTCTTGAAACCGTAACACCCCCCACTTCAACCGGCTGTAACAATGCCAACGGCGTAATAACTCCCGTTCTGCCTACTTGCACGACAATGTCTTCAACTCGCGTAATTTCTTTTCGCGGCTTGAATTTATAAGCGATCGCCCATCTTGGATTTGTGGTTCTCTCGCCGAGTTTTTCCTGCGAATCCAGGTCATTAACTTTTATCACTACGCCGTCTATTTCATAGTCCAGCTCATCTCGGTTTTTTTCCATATCGTGATGATATTTTATAGCTTTCGCGATATTCCGGCAAAGTTTCGCCTCCGGAGGCGTATTAAAGCCCCATTCATTAAGCCGCTTCAACGTTTCGTATTGAGTACTCGGCATTCCTTCTGAAATTTTAAGTATCCGGTAACAATAAACCCGCAATTTCCGGCTTGCCGTTACCCGATAATCCAACTGCCGCATAGAACCCGCGGCAACGTTTCGCGGATTCGCGAAAACAGCTTCGCCGTTATCTATCTGTTTTTTATTAAGCGCCTGAAAATCTTTTATATGCATTATAACTTCTCCGCGCACCGAAAGAAATTTGGGAATATTTTTACCGCTTAGACGCTTGGGAACACTTTTAACCGTTTTAAGATTTAAAGTAACATCTTCTCCGATTTTTCCATCTCCGCGAGTGGATCCCGCCATAAAATGCCCATTTTCATAAACAAGTTCTATGCTGATCCCGTCAAGTTTAGGTTCGACGGCATAATCTGTTCGCCCTCCTGTTTCTTTGGAACATGTTTGATCAAAATGTTCCGCGCCGGACTCATCATTAACACTGTCGAGACTGAGCATGATCGCGGAATGCTCGACTTTTACAAATTTATCGGGTATGGGAGCTCCGACCGCCAGAGACGGCGAATCAGCTGATCCGTACTCGGGATATTCAGCCTCCATTGCTTTAAGTTCTCTCAAAAGCCTGTCATATTCACTATCAGAAACAACAGGCTCCGCTTTTACATAATAAAGTTCATTATGCCGAAGTATCTCTTTTCTAAGGCTTTCTATTTTTTTCTGTATATCGCTCATATCATTGTCGCCTTTTCCATTGTTCGCTTCATCACAAAATACCATTCACCCCGCCAACAACCTCGTAGGTTGGTAGTGCTCTTTGCTGCCATCCTACGAGGTTGTTGGCGGTCGATTCACTATTAACGATCCATACGGGCGGACGCAAGGCCCGCCCCTACGAAAAACCAACAAACCCCGCCAATATCCTCGTAGGTTGGTGGTGCTCTTTACCACCATCCTACGAGGTTGTTGGCGGTCGATTCACCGTTTAAGCACCTTTAACATTTTTTCCGCGGGGTAAGTATTCAGCACATCTTTTTTTTCAAGCCACGCTCGGCGGGCGGTTATGACACCATACTTTATCGCGTCAAACTGCGCGATATTATGCGCGTCGGTATTAATCACAAATTTCGCTCCGAGTTTTTTCGCCGCGCGCGAATGCGCGTCATTCAGATCTATCCTTTCTCCATGCGTATTGATCTCAAGAAAAATATTTTTTTTCGCGCACGCTGAAAATATTTTTTCGAAATCCGCTTGTATCGGAGTGCGCGTCGTAATAAGCCTTCCCGAAGGATGCGCGAGAATATTAACATATTTATTGTCCAGCGCCTTGAGAACGCGCTCCGTTTGTTTTTCTTTATCCAAAGAAAAATGTGAATGAACAGCCGCGATCACAATATCCAATTCTTTAAGCACGTAGTCTTCAAGATCAAGCTGTCCGTCCTTAAGAATATCCACTTCCGCGCCCGCGAGAACTTTTATCCCTTTGATCTTCGCGGAAATTTTCCTTATATCCGCGGCATGCGCCAAAAACTTTTCCTCATCCATTCCATGCGCGATCCGCACATTCTTAGTATGATTTGTTATCGCGATATATTTGTATCCCCTGCGCTTTGCTTCAGAAATCACCTCGCGGACGGAAACAGTTCCGTCCGTCGCAAGCGTGTGCGTATGCAAATCCCCCTTAATATCTTTTTCCTTCAAAAGATTCCGCGGAAGGCGCCCGATACAGGCCGCTTCAATTTCGCCCTGATCTTCACGAAGTTCGGGCGGGATCCACATCATGCCCAATTCCCGATAAACTTCCTCTTCCGTTTTTCCCGCGAGTTTTTTTTCCGCGCGGAGCTCGGAAACTGAAAAAACACCGTATTCATTAACTTTATACCCTTTTTTTTTCGCTCTCCGGCGGAGTTCAATGTTATGTTCTTTCGAACCCGTAAAATATATCAAAGCGGCGCCGAAACACTCCCCGCTCGCGAAGCGAAGATCTATCTGCGGACCTCCTTTAAGCAAAACACTTGATTTAACGGCGCCTTTATCGATTATTTTTTCGACATCAGGCGCGGCGGTAAAATAATCCATCGCCTTGATCTTGTCTTTCGCCGCGGCAAGTATGTCAATATCCCCTATGGTTTCTTTTCCTCTTCTCAAACTCCCCGCGATCTCGATTTTTTCGAATAACCCTGACTTCTCCAAATAATCAACCTTTTTTTTTGCCGCGCGCGCCGCCTCCGGAAGTAAAAGCCTGCCTTCTCTTTTTCTGTAATATTTTATCGCGTCGGAAAGTTTTTGCTCTGTCTTCTCCCCCATGCCTTCCATTTTCGATAAAAGATGCCCTCGGCAAGCTTTTTCCAGATCATCCATATTTGAAATATTCAATTCTTCTTTAAGTTTCTTAAGCTTTTTAGGCCCGAGTCCGGAAAGTTTAAGCATATCAAGAAACCCCGGCGGGAAATTTTTCATAAGCGCGTCAAAATACACTAACCTCGAGCTTGACACCATTTCAATAACTTTTTCTTTAAGATCTTTTCCGATACCCGCAATAGAATCAAGCTGAGAGGGATCTTTGGAATAGATAGAAGAGACTTGTTCAGGCAAATTTGAAATATTCCGCGCCGCCCGGCGGTATGCCCGTATTTTAAAAACATTTTCCCCTTTGATCTCAAGCGCGTCCGCAATAAGATCAAAAATCGCGGCTATTTCTTTATTATCCATGGCTTATAAACCCTTAAAATTGAAAGATACGGATCCTTTATTTTTTATTCTCTCCTCTATCCTTCAATGCTCCTTTCTGTATACGATCCAAATAAGCGTCAGCTTCTTCAGTACTTTTAAACACATTTAAGAGAGGAAGAGCTTTTACCACTTGAAGTAATTTTTGTATCTGCGGCTGAAGCTGTGTTATCATTAAAACCCCTCCGAGAGCTTCGATACTTTTTTTCACTTTTGCCAAGCGGCTTAACCCCATACTGCTCATATAAACCACGCCGCTCATGTTCAGCACAACCACATGAACCATTTCGTCCAATTCGGCATTGATCGTATCGTAAAAATAATCCGCCGTATCGGAATTAATAGCGCCTTCGGCGAACACATAACAAGTACTATCCTGTTTTTTTGTTTTAACAACAAGATCCATATTTCTCCTTCCCGTATTTTTTTAAAAATTTGCTTTCAACAACGCGAAACATCCTTTACGTCACACTCAATTATACTATCTAACTGAAGAAATCCAACATAATTATTAAATTGAGGGGTCGAGAAGTTTTCCGACCCCTCATCCTGAAGCCCAAAGGGCTGAAGGATCTACAGGAGAGTTTTCCGTGCAAACCACCAACCTCGTAGGTTACTACCAACCTACGAGGTTGGTAGTAACCTACGAGGTTGGTAGTAACCTACGAGGTTGGTGGTTTAGGTTGGTGCTTTTCTTTGCTTGTTGATGAAAAGCGAAATATTTATTGATTTTTAGGCAATGGGGCTTTATAATACGTTTCCATGAGCCCCGAAGAACTGTTAAGCAAATGCGCCGACTATGACCACACCGCGTGGAATATTTTCATTAAACGCTATAAAAACCTAATCACTAAAAGCGTTAGATATAAACTGGCCGCGCTCGGGGTAACCTTTTCAAACAATGAAAGCAATGACATCGTACAGCAGATATTCTTCGAATTATGGGAAAAAAATAAACTCAAGAAAGTGCGAAATGCCGTCTGTTTAAAAAAATGGCTGACAATTGTGTCTCTGAATATAACATTAAACTACTGCAAAGAAAAAACGTTTCGGGATTCGAGGAAAATCATTTCATTTGAAAAAAAATTATGCCGGGATAATTCTAAATCCGAAAAAGTTTTGATAAGCGCGTTTTTACCGGATGAAAAGTTTAATAGCGCCCGGATACTGGAATCACATGAAACGCGCGAAATCATAAAACGTGAAATTTCAAAATTGGAATATCGTCAACAGCTCGTTCTGAAATTTAATCTTTATCATGGAAAAACCCAAAAAGATATCGCTGAGATTATGAATATCCCGGGAGGAACGGTAGCAAGCTTAATAAAACGCGCTAAAGAACTTTTAAGAAAAAATCTAAACAAATTCTATGAGGATATCTGAATTCATGAACGATCGTTACCCCCGAGAAAAGGAAAAAATGAAAAACAGACTCTGCCCAAACGAAGAAACGCTAAGTGAATACATAAGCGGAACACTTCCCGCCGAGAAAAGACTCCTGATCGAAAAACATCTCGCCGTCTGCCGGTCATGCAGAACACTATTGGCGGAAACTCACGACATTACGCGTAAATCCGCGAGCGGAAAAATGATCACGCGTTTCTCCGCGGGAAAACGCGAAGTTCTATGGCTTACCGCCTGCTTAATAACATTCTCCGCTTCATTTTTATTTTCAAAATTTTTTCTTCAATTTTTGGCCGTCTCATTCCTTCTGGGCATAAAATGGATCCTTGACGCGAAAACGACCAAAACACTTATTATGATCCATAAAACATTGAAAGCGGAAACAAAAACGGATAAAGAAAAAACTTTTATTGATCAAAAACAATCGTTTATGGATTAACAAAAAAAACTTTTTTATGAAATATTCATCACGTGAAATAGGCCGCTTAGGCGAGAAGATTGCCGAAAAATTCCTGATTTCCAGAAAATTCAGGATACTTTCCAAAAATTTCTCATGCCCGCTGGGCGAAATCGATATTGTAGCCCGGCAGGACGGACATATCATCTTTGTTGAAGTTAAAACACGTACTTCGAATACATTCGGATTCCCCCTTGAGGCTATAACCAGACAAAAGAAAAAACACATACTAAGAAATTGTTTTTATTATCTTAAAAAATACGGGTTATTTGATAAACCATATCGAGTTGACGCCATCGGCATAATGCTCGACACTGAAGGCGGATTGCAAACCCTGACCCACATCAAAAACGCGATACAAGATATACGGGGGTATTGAAAAATGAGTTGTACACTGCATGCCGCGCGTTTCACGCTTCCCGCCGAAGGCGGCTTACAGCTTATAGCGCGGCGCGTATATTTAACCACTAACGAAAGGAATCTCTTATGCACGCGAAAGTTAATTCAGGTGGTGTTATCGGTGTTAACGCGTATCCGATCGATGTCGAAGTGGATGTATCGGGAGGCCTGCCGAATTTCTCGGTAGTGGGATTGCCCGACACCTCTATACGAGAAAGCCGTGACCGAATTCGTTCGGCAATTAAAAATTCCGGTTTTTATTTTCCGAGCACAAAAATTACCGTTAATCTTTCCCCGGCAGATATAAAAAAAGAAGGCATAGGTTTTGACCTGCCGATAGCGCTGGGGATACTCGGAGCCACAAACGTTCTAAAACAAAGAGAACTGGACGGAATAGTTTTCTGCGGAGGACTTTCCCTTAACGGCAAACTTAAATATTTCCGCGGCGCGTTACCAATCGCCATGTCTTTAAAAAAATTTTCCGGTTCCTTTATCATGCCGAAAATGAGCGCTTATGAAGCGGCGAATATCCCCGAAATATCCGCGTACAGCGCGGAATGTCTTAGAAAAGTCGTTGATCACTTAAAAAAAATAACACCTCTTGAAATCATAACTGTCGCGCCGAGAAAACCGGCCGAAAACAAACCCTATAGCGGTCTGGATTTTAACGATGTTAAAGGTCAGGAACACGTAAAACGCGGTCTTGAAGTTGCCGCTTGCGGCAATCACAACATACTTCTTCTGGGTCCCCCCGGTTCAGGAAAAAGCATGCTGGCAAAAAGGTTCCCTTCAATCCTGCCGGACCTTGCGGAGCAAGAAGCGCTTGAAACAACCAACATTTACAGCGTTGCCGGTAAACTGAAAAACAGCGGCCTATTGTACGAAAGACCATTCCGCGCTCCGCACCACACAATCTCGTATGCCGCGATGGCGGGCGGCGGATCATGGCCGATGCCGGGAGAGATCAGCCTTGCCCACAACGGAATACTTTTTCTTGACGAATTTCCGGAATTCCGTCGTGATGTATTGGAAACCTTGCGTCAGCCTCTTGAATCAGGAAAGATCACCATCGCGAGGATCAACCGCGCGCTCGAATATCCTTCGCGTTTTTTGCTTATTTCCGCGATGAATCCCTGCCCATGCGGGTATTTCACCGACCCCACAAAAAGATGTCAGTGTTCTCCCCATCAAATACAGCGTTATCTTTCTAAAATATCCGGCCCTCTTTTAGACAGGATAGATCTGCATCTTGAAGTGCCGCGTCTGAAATATAACGAACTATCACAAAAAAGAACGGGCGAATCTTCCGAAACGATCAAAAAACGCGTAATAACCAATAGAAACCTTCAAAGAAAAAGATTCGGCTATAAATCCACACACGCCGGTTATAACGCCTATATGACTTCAAAAGACATAGAAACTTTCTGCGGTATGTCAAAAGACGCTGAGCTTATACTAAAAGAAGCCATACTTGAACTGGGCATCAGCGCCAGAGCCTATGACAAAATATTAAAAATATCGCGCACCATCGCCGACATGGAGTCTTCCGAAACAATAGAAACAAATCACATCTCCGAAGCCATAGGCTACCGTTCATTAGACAAAAGTCTATGGAATTAAATAGGGACGTCTCCCATTTTGTTAAAATTACGAAAGGAGCCATTATACCAATTACATTAATTAATTGCACATTTTAAACTACGAAATAAGTGCGTGTAT
>CAYPYT010000008.1:0-21616 GCA_964415105.1 uncultured Planctomycetia bacterium
GAAAAAGTTTGATAAAGTGAATATGCCGAGAAAAGATCTTCGCGTTACCGAAGCTGAGATTTCAGGCGCTTACCAGGACATAAAACCGGAGATGGTAAACACTCTTAAGGAGATCATCCAGAACATAAACAAGTTTTATACGAATCAAATGCCCAAGTCGTGGTCTATAAAGCAGGATTCAGGAATTGAACTCGGAGAGAAGTTTGTGCCGATCGAAAAAGTGGGAGTGTATGTGCCTAGCGGAACGGTGCCTTTAGTTTCAAGTGTGTACATGACAGTTCTTCCGGCTAAAATAGCGGGTGTGAAAAAAATAATAATGGTTTCTCCGCCCAACAAATACAAAAGTATTGATCCGCATATACTTGTGGTCGCGAATCTTCTTAAAGTGGATGAAATCTATAAGATCGGCGGGGCTCAGGCAATAGCCGCTTTGGCTTTCGGTACTAAAACGGTGCCGAAAGTAGATAAAATTGTCGGTCCGGGAAATGAGTATGTTACCGAAGCAAAACGGCAGGTGTTTGGATATTGCGATATAGATATGCTCGCTGGTCCGAGTGAAGTGCTGATCATAGCTAATAGTTACGCGAATCTTGATTATCTTAAAAAAGATCTGATGGCTCAGGCGGAACACCACAAAGGTTTGGCAGTGCTTGTTACGCCGTCAAAAAGAGTTTTTAGCGCTCTGCACAAAGATCCGGAGATAAAGGGGTATATTATTAAAGTGAAAAATTTGGAAGAAGCGGCGGAAGTGTCTAATCTGATCGCGCCTGAACATCTTCAGCTTATGATCAAAACTCCCAAAAGAGTTTTGAAAAATATCACTAACGCCGGAGCCGTTTTTCTTGGACAGTATTCTCCGGTGGCTATCGGTGATTATATCGCCGGACCAAGCCATGTCTTGCCGACCGGGGGAACCGCGAGGTATTCTTCGGGACTCAATTTGAGAAGTTTCATGAAAAGTTCTCACATTATTTCGTATTCGCGCAAAGCTCTTTCCACTTCTGAAAAATGGGTACGCGAACTTACGGAACTTGAAAAACTCGAAAAACATTGGGAATCGGTTAAAGTAAGGTGCGAGTGAAGAGCCGTATATCAAGGAACCGTATGTTGTATGTCGCATATAGTATGTCGTAAGAGATTCCCGCCGAGGCGGGCCGCCTCCGGCGGAATTTTATGCGATATACGATATACGACATACGATATGCGATTAGAGGGGGGAGTAATTATGGGGATTTTTTGTAGCGGGGGGAAAGAAAAAGACAGATGTGTGAAATATGAGAGAAAATCTAAGGAGACGGAGATAGAGATATCTGTTTTGAATATTGACGGCTCCGGGAAAAGTAAAATATCGACATCGATAGGGTTTCTTGATCATATGCTCACGCTATTCGCGTATCATGGGTTCTTTGATCTCGAAATTGAGGCTAAGGGCGATACTCATGTTGATAATCATCATCTTAATGAAGACATCGGCATCGCGCTTGGGGAAGCGTTTAAAAAAGCTTTGGGGGATTGCAAGGGCATAGTAAGAACCGCTTCGGCGGAAGTGCCGATGGATATGGCGAGTGCTAAGGTTTTGATAGATTTGTCCAACAGGGCGGCGTTTAAATATATCGATCCCCTGTTACCGACTTATGACGCAAGTAAAGAACAAGAAGGGTATACAGTACATTACGCAAAAGATCTTTTAGAAAGTTTCGCTAAGAAGCTTTGTATGAATCTCCATATTGAAATAAAAGGTGAAGGTGATATGCATCACCATCTTGAAGCGACGTTTAAAGCGCTTGGAATCGCGCTTGATAAAGCAACGGCTCGTGACGCGCGAAGAACCAATGAAGTGCCGTCGAGTAAGGGGATTTTGTAAGAGTTGGTTCGTTGATGGTTAGCTCGTTGAGTGTTAGCTCGTTGATCGTTAGTTCGTTGATCGTTGTTTTTTTTAAAACCATCAACGCATAACAATCAACAAGCCAACGAACTAACAATCAACAAGCTAACGAACAAACGATCAACAAGCAAACGAATCAACAATCAACAAGCCAACGAACCAACGAACCAACGAGCCAACGAGGAAGATGATTAGCATAATTGATTACGGATCAGGAAATATAAGTAGCGTTTACAACGCTTTTCAGCATATAGGCTGTCGTGTCAAAGTATGTACTGAAGCGAAAGATTTGTTAAACGCGGATAAAATTGTTCTTCCGGGTGTCGGAGCATCTCGTGAGGCGATGAACAGACTCCGTGACGGCGGATTTATAGAACCGCTTTTAGAAAATATAGCCAAAGGCAGACCTTTTTTGGGTATATGTTTAGGACTTCAGCTTCTTCTTAGCCGTAGTTTTGAATTTGGTGAAAACTCGTGTTTGGATCTGATCGAGGGAGAAGTTAAGCGGTTTCCTCCTTCGGAAGGACTAAAAGTTCCGCAGATTGGGTGGAATACGGTGAAATTTACCGAACGCGCCAGCCCGATATTTAAGGGCGTGCGTGACGAAAGTTATTTTTATTTTGTTCATTCATATTATTGTGACGTTAAGGACCCGTTTTTTAAGGCGGGAGAAACAGAATACGGATTTTTTTATACTTCCGCGATTTGTAAGGACAATATTTACGCGGTACAATTTCATCCGGAACGGTCACAAGAAAACGGATTAAAAATTTTAAGGAATTTCGATAAATTATGAGGATCATACCGGCTATTGATCTGATCGGCGGGGAGACTGTAAGGTTATTGCAGGGAGAATATGACCGTATGCTCAATTATGAGATCTCTCCTCAAAACGCGGCATTAAAATGGGAATCCATGGGGGCGGAACTGATCCATATTGTGGATCTTGACGGCGCGAAAAAAGGGAATCCGGAAAATCTTCCGGTTGTCCGGGAAATAGTTAAAACTCTTAAAATACCGGTTGAGCTTGGAGGCGGATTTAGAACAGGCGAAAATATCTCTGAAGCTCTTGACGCGGGGGTATGGAGAGTTATCATAGGCTCGCGCGCGTTTGAGGATATGGATTTCGCGCGGAGAGTTGTGAAAGAGTTTGGCGCGCGCGTAATTTTCAGCATGGATATTAAGGCCTTGAAACCAAGTGTTCGTGGCTGGAAGAAAACTTTAAATTTGGAGATTTCGGATATTTTGTCATTTTTTGCCTCGCTGGGAGTAAAAGAGATCATCTATACGGATATTGAAAGTGACGGTATGCTTTCCGGTCCGAATATAGACAATCTTAAGCGAATTTTGAGTGAAACGGATATAAAGATCATATCCGCGGGAGGAGTTAAGACTATTGAAGACATACTCGCTCTCAAAGAGATGGAAGACATCGGTATTTCAGGGGTCATAATCGGCCGCGCGCTTTATGAGGGAACGATAGATCTTAAGGAGGCGATAAGTGTTAGCAAAAAGAATAATACCGTGTCTTGATGTGAAGGACGCGCGTGTCGTAAAGGGGGTTAATTTTGTAAATTTGCGCGACGCGGGATGCCCTGTCGAGAATGCCAAAATTTATAACGATGAAGGCGCGGATGAGCTTGTTTTTCTGGATATTACCGCGAGCGTCGAAAAAAGAAAAACGATTGTTGATATGGTCAGGCGCGTGGCGGGGGAAGTTTTTATGCCGTTTACCGTCGGCGGCGGGATTAATTCCAATGATGACATAAGAGACCTTTTAAGCGCGGGATGTGATAAAGTTTCCATAAATACCGCCGCGGTTTATCGTCCCGATTTTATTAAAGAAGCGAGTGTTCGGTTCGGCACGCAGTGTATTGTTGTTGCCATTGACGCGAAACAAAAGGCGGAAGGTGAGTGGGAAGTGTATATCAAAGGCGGCAGAGAAAATACGGGGCTTTCTGCTGTGGAATGGGCGCGCCAAGCTGAAAAACTGGGCGCGGGAGAAATATTGCTTACAAGCATGGATCGTGACGGAACGAAAAACGGATATGATGTAAATTTAACGCGCGCTGTCGCGGCATCGGTAAACATTCCGGTGATTGCTTCCGGAGGGTGCGGGAATCCAGAACATTTTTTTGAAAGTTTTACCGAAGGGAAAGCCGACGCGGCGCTCGCGGCATCTATTTTCCATTTTAAAGAGTTTACGATACGCGAGGTGAAAGAGTTTTTGAGAGAAAAGGGAGTCGCGGTTCGGATTGATTCGTAGAGGCGGACCCATGTGAAATCGTCCGCCATCAACCTCGTAGGATGGTATAATGCGGGCACATGCAATGTGCCCCTACTACCAACCTACGAGGATGTTGGCGGCATGAATGTGGTAAAGTGGTACACTTTGTACATTCAGATAAAAAGTGAGGACAAAATGAATTTTATTGAGGGGCTGAATTTTGATGAGAAGGGGCTTTTGCCGGCGATTATTCAGGATGAAAAATCCGGGCGGGTTTTAACGCTTTGTTATATGACGAAAGAAGCACTTTCAAAGACCATAGAGGAAAAGAAAATATATGTGTTTCGGCGTTCAAAGGGCAGGATAATGATTAAGGGTGAGAGTTCCGGATGTGTGCAGACAGTAAAGAAAATGTTTGTTGATTGCGCGGGGAATTCTCTCCTTTTTATGGTGGAACAGACACGCGCCGCCTGTCATGAAGGATATTTCAGCTGTTATTTTAGAAGAGTAGATGATAAAGGTGAAGTTGTAATAAGCGAGAAGCGCTTGTTTGATCCGAAGGAAGTGTATAAATAGTTAGCTCGTTGATCGTTGGTTCGTTTATGATTAAACGATCAATAAACTAACGATCAACAAGTTAACGATCAACAAGCTAACAATCAACGAACCAACGAATTATATGTATTATCCGAATGAGCAAAAATTTATAGAACTCGCGAAAAAGGGGAATGTCATTCCCGTCTACCGGGATTTGCCTGATGATTTCGGGACTCCTTTGGCGGTATTTTCCGCGATCGATGAAGGCGATTTTTCATATTTGCTTGAATCCGCCGAGGGCGGGAAACATATGGGCAGGTTTTCTTTTTTGGGAAGCAGTCCCTCTTTTGTTCTTGAGTGTAAAGGTAAAAAAATCACGCTCCGCCGAGGGAAAAAAGTTAAAACATATACCGCTCGCGTCAGTCCGATAGACGAAGTGAAACGTGTTATGTCGCGGTTTCGTTTTGTTGAGATCCCGGGACTTCCGCGTTTTTGCGGAGGTTTGGTCGGATATATGGGATATGATATGGTTCGTTTTATTGAAAAAATTCCGGATAAAAACCCTATTGATTTTGATATGCCGGACATGCAGTTTGTGCTTACTGATACGATCCTTATTTTCGATCATGTGGAGCATAAAATAAAAGTGGTTTCAAATGCCGTCGTAAACGGGTCTCCGAGCGCGGCTTATAGAACCGCTCGGAGAAAAATAGACAAAATAGTGAAAAAACTTAAAACCCCCGCGCCCCGCGCGGAGGAAAAAAAACTTTCACGGAAAAAACTGCCGATAGAATCGAATTTTTCAAAAAAAGAGTTTTGCGGTATAGTGAAAAAAGCCAAAGAATATGTACGCGCGGGAGAAGTGATCCAGCTTGTTCTTTCTCAAAGGTTAAAAAGACAGACTTCAAGCGGCGCGTTTTCGATATTCAAGGCGCTTCGAAGTATAAACCCTTCGCCGTATATGTATTACCTTAAGTTCGGTAAGTATAGAATTGTGGGATCGTCTCCGGAAATATTGGTAAGATGCGAAAATGGGGACGTTCAACTTCGGCCTATAGCCGGCACCAGACCGCGCGGTAAAAATAAAAGCCAAGACGCGAAACTTGAAAAAGAACTTCTATCTGACCCGAAAGAAAAAGCCGAACACATTATGCTTGTTGACTTGGGCCGTAACGATATCGGCAGGGTATGTGATTACTCAAGCGTAAAAGTGAACCGCCGAATGCGGGTGGAAAAGTATTCGCACGTAATGCATATTGTCAGCGATGTTGTCGGCCGCCTTAGTAAAGACAAAGATGTATATGATCTGATTCGGGCGGTGTTTCCCGCCGGTACCGTAACGGGCGCGCCAAAAGTGCGCGCGATGGAACTTATTGACGAACTTGAGAACGTTCGGCGCGGACCTTATGCCGGCGCTGTCGGTTATATCGGTTTTTCGGGAAATATTGATCTGTGTATAACCATAAGGACTATAATAATGAAGGCGCGAGCGGCATACATTCAGGCCGGCGCGGGTATAGTGCTTGATTCTGAGCCGAAGAAGGAATATCAGGAAACTTTGAATAAAGCTATGGCGCTTATTAAGGCGATTGAATTTGCCGAAAAGGAAACGGCATGATCCTTATAATTGATAATTATGATTCGTTTACGTATAACCTTGTTCAATATCTGGGAGAGCTTGGCGGTGATGTTGTTGTTTATCGTAACGATAAAATAACGGTTCGAGACGTAGAAAAACTGGCTCCTGAGAAGATAATTATCTCACCGGGCCCGGGAAGGCCGGCTGAGGCGGGTATTTCAAAAGAAATAGTAAGAAAATTCGCGGGACGAGTGCCTATACTTGGTGTTTGTTTGGGGCATCAATGCATAGCGGAAGTCTTTGGCGGGAAAATCGTACGAGCGCGCCGTATTATGCACGGCAAGGTGAGTAATGTTTATCATGACGGTAAAGATATCTTTAAAAACGTGCCTTCACCGTTTGAGGCTACGCGGTATCATTCTCTTGTTATCGCGCCCGCCAGTTTGAAGTCTCCGTTGATTCTTCAGGCATGGACGGATAAAAAAGAGATAATGGGGGTAAAGCATAAAGATCACCCCATATGGGGCGTTCAGTTTCATCCGGAATCTATTTTAACCACGGAAGGGATGAAAATTCTTAAGAATTTTATAAAGCTGTAGGGGCACATTGCATGTGCCCGCATTGCTACCAAACTACGAGGATATTGGCGAAGTTTATTGGTCGTTCGTAGGGGCGGGCCTTGCGTCCGCCCGTAAATGATGGTTGATAAAAGGAAATTATGGATATTAAAACGGCGATAAAAAGAGTTGTCGCGTTTCGGGATCTTACGGAGAAGGAAGTTTATTCCGTTTTTATGGATATTATGACGGGAAAAGCCGCACCTTCGCAAATAGGCGCGTTTGTTACAGCGCTTCGCATGAAAGGGGAAACGGTTGGAGAGATCGTCGGCGCGGCTAAAGCGATGAGAGAAAAATCGGTTAAAATAAAGTTTGCCCCGGACAAAATGATTTTTGATACTTGCGGGACGGGCGGGTCGGGAACGAATGTTTTCAATATTTCGACCGCTTGCGGATTTGTTCTTGCCGCCTGTGGTGTCTCCATGGCGAAACACGGGAATAAAGCGGTATCAGGCAGATGCGGCAGCGCGGATGTACTTAAAGAGTTGGGTGTAAAGCTTGATATTAAGCCGTCCGCGGTAAAAAAATGTATTCAAAAGATCAATATCGGATTTTTATACGCGCCTCTCTTTCATAAAGCGATGAAATATGCCGCTCTGCCGCGAAAAGAGATCGGGATAAGAACCATATTTAATGTTTTAGGGCCGCTCACGAATCCGGCATTAGCTCAGCGGCAGGTTGTGGGCGTATACAAAGAGGAATTAACCGAAAAACTCGCGAAAGTTCTTAAAAAGTTAGGAACAAAGCGCGCGTATGTTGTATACGGAATGGATTCGCTTGATGAAGTTACGATAACCGGGAAAACACGTATCACGGAACTTTCGAACGGCAGGATACGGTCTTTTTATGTCAGTCCCCGGGATTTCGGATTAAAAAAAGCCACGATGAAAGATATTCAAGGCGCCTCGGCGAAGAAAAACGCGAAAATAATAATGGATATTTTAAAAGGCAAAAAAGGACCTAAAAGAGATGTTGTTCTTATGAATTCAAGTGTCGCGCTTATGGCTTCCGGTAAAACGAAAGACTTTAAGAGCGGTGTTGAAACGGCCGCAGAGGTCATTGATACGGGTCTCGCGCTCGGGACATTAAACGCGTTGATTAAAATTACCAATGACGCTTCGTAGGGGCGCACCCATGTGTGCGCCCTAATGAATTGAACAATGACGCAGTAATGTGTATGCGACGGAAAAGCTCGGGCGCGCCTGTCCGCCCCTACGGATTCAATAAAGAAAAGTGATGTTTACACAGAGGTTTTCATGATATTGTCAAAAATAATTGAAGAAAAAAGACGGGAAATAGATAGAGCCGAGAAGAGGCTTTCTCTGAACGATATTAAAAAAGAAGCTGAATCTTTATATATTCGGAGCGCGTTTAAGAAAAACATCGCCCGTAAAGGGCATATAAATCTAATCGCGGAAATTAAGAAGAGCTCTCCATCAAAAGGGATAATACGTCCGAATTTTGATCCGGTAAAGATCGCGCTTACCTATCAAGCCGCCGGCGCCGGTGCTGTTAGTGTTCTGACTGACGAGCGTTTTTTTGACGGGAAGCTGGAATATCTCAGAAAAATAAAAGAAAGAATAACTATTCCCATTTTAAGGAAAGATTTTATTATAGATGAGTATCAGGTATATGAATCGGCCGTGAACGGCGCGGACGCGATTCTTCTTATCGCGCACATACTTACGCGGGAAGAACTTAAGAGATATCTGGATATAACTAAAACTTTAGGTATGGATGCTTTAGTGGAAGTGCATAACGAAGAAGAAGTTGAAAAAGCTTTAAGTATAAACGCTCCCATAATCGGAATAAACAACAGAGATCTGACGACTTTTAATGTTGATATCTCGGTTACACAGAGATTGACGCGTCTTCTGCCGGATACGAAGGTGATAGTCGCGGAAAGCGGTATCACCAGTTATGAGGAAGTGATGTTTTTGAAAAGTCTTGGAGTTAATGCCGTTCTGATCGGGGAGATTTTTATGCGTACGGAAAATATCGGCGAAAAAGTACGGGAATTGATGCGGGAATGATTTGGTTAGTCAGTTAGCCGGTGCGCCGGTTAGCCAGTTGTAGAGGGCAGGTATGCATCCTAACGGGTACAAGCCTGGGTCCAGGGTGTTGCCGGTTTGACGGATATAAAAGTTGTGAGTAGAGCAAGAGGAGAAGAAGTTGGTTAAGGTTAAGATATGCGGGATAACTAACGCGGAAGATGCTGTCGTCGCGTGTCAGTGCGGCGCTGATCTTATCGGGTTTGTATTTGTTGCCGGCACTTCCCGTTGCGTGGATAAGAAAATTGTAAAAGAGATCATATCCGGTGAACCGGGAAAATTTAAGGGGAAAGTGATTTCGGTGGGGCTTTTTAAGGATGAGACGATAGAACGGGCGGGGGAAATTGTTCATTATTCGGGTATCGGCTCTGTTCAATTTCACGGCGCGGAAAGTCCCGAATATTGCGGGGATTTTAAAAAATTCATGATGAAAGAATACGGCATCGGAGAAATAAAGGTTATAAAAGCTTTTAAAGTTAAAAAGGAGATTTTGCCGAGTGGAGTGTACCGGCCGGAGGATTACGATACGGTGGATTATTTTGTTTTTGATACGTTTCATCCGTTCCGGGACGGGGGTACGGGTATCGGATTTGATCACGAAGTATTAAAAGCGAACCGTGAAAAACTGAAAAAACCTTTTTTCATTGCCGGGGGACTAAACGCGGAAAACGTGAAAGAGGTTGTGCGGAATGTTCGTCCGTTCGGCGTGGATGTATCCAGCGGGATAGAAAAGAACGTTGGAATGAAAGATAAAAAACTTTTAAAGGAGTTTATTTTAAATGCGAAAAACGCGTGAAGTACCAGACAAAAAAGGTTATTTCGGGGAGTTTGGGGGTCGTTTTATCCCGGAAACTCTTATGCCGGCGATCGGAGAGTTGACTGAGGCGTATAAAAAAGCGTCAAGATCAACGTCATTTAAAAAACAAGTGGAATATTATTTGAAAGAATACGCCGGACGCCCGACTTTGCTGTATCGTGCCGATAAACTGACAAAAAAGCTCGGCGGAGCGAAAATATATTTGAAACGGGAAGATCTTCTGCATACCGGAGCGCATAAGATCAATAATACCATCGCTCAGGCGATTCTTGCCCGGATGATGGGGAAAAAACGTCTGATTGCCGAAACCGGAGCCGGACAGCACGGGGTGGCTACTGCTACCGTCGCGGCACTTTTTGGGTTTGAATGTGAAGTTTATATGGGAACCGAAGACGTGGAACGGCAAAGTCTTAATGTCGCCCGCATGAAACTTTTAGGAGCAAAAGTGGTTCCTGTCCGGAGCGGATCGTGTACTTTAAAAGACGCGATGAACGAGGCGATAAGAGATTGGGTTACGAATGTTCGCGACACGTTTTATGTGATCGGTTCGGTATGCGGGCCGCATCCGTATCCGATGATGGTCAGAGATTTTCAGGCAGTTATCGGACGTGAAGTTAAAAGACAGATTCTTAAAAAAGAAGGTAGACTTCCGGATTATCTCGTTGCTTGCGTCGGAGGCGGAAGCAATTCAATGGGACTTTTTTATCCTTTTCGTAACGATAAAAAGGTGTCTTTTATCGGAGTTGAAGCCGCCGGTTTCGGCATTAAAACCGGGCGGCACGCGGCGGCTTTAATGAAAGGGCGGGTCGGGATACTGCATGGAACAAAAAGTTATGTGCTGGAGGATGATGACGGACAGATAAAGTTGGCTCATTCCATCTCTGCCGGTTTAGATTATCCGGGTGTGGGTCCGGAACACTCGCATTATAAAGAAACCGGACGCGCCCGGTATGTTTCGATAACGGATAAAGAAGCTCTTAGCGGCGTGAAGCTTCTCGCGGAGACTGAAGGGATTATTCCCGCGCTTGAAACGGCGCACGCGGTAGCGTATGTGACTAAACTTGTTAAAAAAACGAAAAAAAGTGATATCATAGTGGTTTCCTTGTCCGGCCGCGGAGATAAGGATATGGGAATTATTGGTGAATGTGTTTTGTGAATGGGGTGAATGGTTGAATCGTCCGCCAACAAGGCTCCACCTCATCGTAGGGGCACGGCATGCCGTGCCCGTATAATGGGGCGGAGGATGTTGGCGGAGTTTGTTGGTTTTTCGTAGGGGCGGGCCTTGCGTCCGCCCGTAGAATAGTTAATGGTTTATGGTGAACGGATAGGGTTTGGTGAAAAATGAATAGAATTGATGAAACATTTAAGGAATTACGGCGCCGGAAGAAAAAGGCGTTTATTCCTTACGTAACTGCCGGAGACCCTGATCTTAAAACTACGGAAAAAATAGTTTTAAGTCTCGCGGAAGCGGGAGCCGATATCATTGAGCTTGGAATACCTTTTTCGGATCCCTTGGCGGACGGCAAGGTAATACAACGCGCGGTTACGCGCGCGCTCGCGTCTGGTACGTCAGTTAAGAAAATTTTCGACATGGTTCGCCGTCTTAGGCGAAATACGGATGTTCCGTTGGTGTTTATGACATATTATAATATCATTTTCAATCATGGGCTCGCCCGTTTTGTGCGTCAGGCTAAGGACTCGGGAGCGGACGGCGTTATAGCGGCGGATCTGCCTTTGGAAGAAACGGAAGAACTTAAATCTCAGGCGGATAAAGCGGAATTTGACGTTATTATGCTTTCGGCGCCTACTACGCCTCTTGGGCGGTTTCGAAAGATATCAAGTTATTCGAAAGGGTTTATCTATTATGTCTCTTTGACGGGTGTGACGGGAGTAAGAGCTGATCTTCCCGAACATTTGAGAAATAAAATGAAACAACTGAAAATGAATACAAAAAAACCGGTGTGTGTCGGGTTTGGTATTTCCAACGCGCTTCAGGCGGGGAATATCGCGAAACTTGCCGATGGAGTTATAGTGGGAAGCGCGATAATAGAAAAAATAGAAAAAAATCTGAAAAATAAAAGTAAAATGGTGAGGGAAGTCGGCATTTTCGCGCGGAGCCTCGCGAAAGCGGTCCATTCGGTGAACGGTGAATCGTAAATGATGCCCGCCGGAGGACTGTCTCTCTCCGGCAGAAACGGCGGATCAAAATATGCGGATAATGGCCTTGGATATCGGGACGAAAAATATCGGTGTTGCTTTGAGTGATGAGACCTGTCAGATCGCGCAAGGTATGGAAGTTATTTTAAGGACGAGTGATAAAAAAGCGGTGTTTCGCCTTAAACAGATTGCCGCGGAATTCAATGTCGCGAAAATAGTTGTGGGGCTTCCTGTGAATATGAACGGCTCATTAGGGCCGCGCGCGGAGGATAGTAAACGTTTTGCCGAAAAACTGGAAAAAGAAATGTCTGTCGACATTTGTTTTTGGGACGAACGCTTAAGCACCAAAGAAGCGGAAGATATTATGATCGCCGCTGACGTTTCAAGGAAAAAAAGAAAGCTGGTGATTGATAAACTTGCCGCGCAGATCATTTTGCAGGGGTATTTGGACAGGGCGTAAGCCCTGTCCGCTACAGGTTACAGGTTGCAGGTTTCCCGCCGAAGGCGGGTCCGCCTTCGGCGGAAATCCTGGAACCTGAACCCTGAAACCTGAAACTTGTAACTCTTAAAGGAAAAAAACTATGTATAAAAAAATGCAGACAAAAAACGGGCTTAGTGTATTAGCGTCGCCGATGAAACATATGACCTCGGTATCTCTAAGCGTATGGATAGGTGTTGGCGGACGATATGAGTCAAAAGAGCAAAGCGGGATAAGCCATCTTATTGAGCATATGCTTTTTAAGGGAACTTATTCCAGAACGGCAAAAGAACTTAAAGAAAATGTCGAAGGTGTCGGCGGCGCGTTTAATGGGTTTACTTCGGATGAGGTGACTTGTTACATGGTGAAAGTTCCGAGTGAATATATGGAACTTGGCTTGGACGTTTTGGCAGACATGGTGCAGAATGCCAAAATTTCAGAAGAAGACCTGGAAAAAGAAAAATTTGTTGTTTTGGAAGAAATAAAAATGTATCGGGATTTGCCGGGAGAGTATGTTCTTGACCTGCTGAACGAAATAATGTGGCCGGATAACGCGCTGGGACGGCCTCTTACCGGTACGACCCAAAGTGTTAATTCGTTGACTCGGGATGAATTGATCAAATTTAAGGAGATGAATTATCATCCTTCGAATATTGCTGTTGTGGCGGCGGGGAATTTCGAGAGCGAAAAGCTTTTTGATCTCGCGGAGGAAAAATTTGCCTTGGCAAACAAACAAAGAGTCTTGTCTTTTGAAAATGTAAAAGTTATTCAAAATGCTCCTCATGTAAAAGTTTGCTCCTCAAAAACAAAACAAACGCACATAACGTTTGGATTTCATGCCGAAGACCGGAATATTCGCGAAAGGTTCGCACTGAAACTCGCGAATGTTATTTTCGGCGGTAATATGTCGTCACGTCTTTTTGAAGAATTACGTGAGAAATACGGACTTTGTTATGATATTTCTTCCTCGTATAAGAGGCATAGTGATAAAGGTGAGATTCATATACATGCGGGCGTTGATACCGCCAAGGCTCTCCAATCGGCTGTCGCGATATTGGATGAAACAAAAAAATTAAGAGATTTGGGTGTTACCGAGGAAGAGCTTGACCGCGCTAAGAGATACGTAAAAGGCCAGTTTTTACTCGCGATGGAAAGCACGTCTTCCCGAATGATGTGGCTCGGAGATAGGTTTATGATACATAAAGATATCCCGAAGGTAAAAGAAGTGCTGGACAATATAGACGAAGTTACCTTGCCGGACATAAAGAAGGTTTGTGAAAATGTCTTTAAGCCTTCTTTGTGTAATCTGGCGATAGTAGGCAAATTTACTGAAACGGAAAAAAATAAAATTATGAGAGAAATAAGTAAGCTATGAAAGGATTTATCGGATGAAAAAGAAAGTATTGATCGCGCCGAGTATTTTGTCGGCTGATTTCAGCAGGTTGGGTGAGGAAGTAAAACTGGTGGAAGATGCCGGAGCTGACTGGATTCACGTTGATGTTATGGACGGAGTTTTTGTACCCAATATCACTATCGGGCCTCTTGTGGTTAAAGCCATAAGGCCTTTAACGAAGTTATTATTTGATGTGCATTTAATGATAGATGAACCGATAAGGTATGTTGATCAATTCGCCTCTGCCGGCGCGGATCTTATAACGTTTCATATAGAAGCTTGCCGCCAGGCCGAGAGAGTTATCGAAAAGATCCGGCAAAAAGGAAAAAAAGTAGGCATTTCTATCAGTCCCGAAACCCCTGTTTCAGAAATTGAGAGTGTGTTGGATAAAGTTGATTTGGTTTTGGTTATGACCGTAAACCCGGGTTTTAGCGGACAGTCTTTTATGGAGGAGTGTCTGGAGAAAATAAGAGTATTAAAGAAAAACTACTCCGGATATGTGCAGGTAGACGGCGGAATAAATGAAAAAACGTCTTCTAAGGCCATAAACGCGGGAAGCGATGTTCTTGTTGCCGGTACAGCTGTTTTCGGAGAGAAAGATTATGCCGTCGCGATAAAAAAACTGGTCGGTAACACACCACCAACCTCGTAGGTTGGTGGTGGCTCTTCACCCCACTATCCTGCGAGGTTGGTGGTGTAGCGCAGGTTCACAAGCGGGCACATGCAATGTGCCCCTACAACCATCTTACGAGGTTGGTGGTGTTAGGATCTGTCTCTGATCTCGCGGGTTGATTTTGGGTAGGATTTGACTCCGGCGGGAAATTTTTACTATACGATGAAATTTTAACGATAAAAGAGGGGGGCTTGGAATGGGGAAAATAAAATTTGGAACGGACGGTTGGCGCGCGATAATAAGCGAAGATTTCACTTTTGAAAATGTGAAAGTGGCGGCGCAGGCGATAGCGGATTTTATTAAGTCAAAAAAAACGCCGATCTACAAAAAGAAAAAAATCGTTATCGGATATGACACACGGTTTCTTTCGGATAAATATGCCGAATTAATGTCATCTGTTTTGGCGGCCAACGGTATAAAAGTTGTTTTGTCCGATAAACCCAGCCCGACGCCGTCGGTATGTGTGTATATCAAAGACAAAAAATTGACCGGCGGCGTTATGATAACCGCCAGCCATAATCCCGCGCAGTATAACGGTATAAAATATAAAGGATTTTTCGCGGGATCCGCGGGATCTGATATTATTGATGATATCGAAAAAAGGCTTTATAAGTCGCGCGTTATGTTTTTACCGTTTACCGAAGGCGTTAAAACGAAAAAAATCGTTCTGGAAGATATCGTGAAGGGACAGTTAGACGATGTTAAAGAATACACCGATATGAAAAAACTGAAAAAAGCGAAATTGAAGGTACTGGTTGATTCCATGAATGGGACGGGAGCTGAATATTTTGGGGAGATATTGAAAGATACTCGTATTAAGCCTGATTTTATGTATTCCGAAGTGAATCCAACTTTTCACGGCCGGGCGCCGGAACCGAATGAAAGTCATTTGCAAGAGCTTATGACGCGCGTGAGGAAAGGTAAATATGATGTAGGTATCGCTACTGACGGTGATTCCGACCGTGTTGCCATTGTGGATGAGAAAGGCGACATATTGTCGGGGCATAAAGTTATGGCGCTTTTGATCCTGCACTTACTCAAAAACCGGAAGATGACCGGCGGCGTTGTTCAGACTATCTGCGGGACCGGTCTTATTAACAAGATTTGTGAAGAGTATGGACTTGATTTATATGAAACTCCGGTGGGTTTTAAATATATCTGTGATATGATGATAAAGAAAGACATATTGCTCGGAGGGGAAGAAACAGGCGGTATCGGATTTAAAAATTACATTCCGGAACGCGATGGGTTTCTTTCCGCGCTTTTAATGATGGAGCTCATTATCGCGGAAAAGAAACCGCTCAGCAGGATAATAAAAGACGTGAATGAAAAATACGGCAGTTATGTTTATGAAAGAGAAGATATCCTTTTTGACGAAAAGAAAAGGAAAAGTCTTATCGAAGGAATAAAGAAGAACCTGCTTACAAAAGTGCTGGATAAAAAGGTGCGCGAGATAAAAGATTATGACGGTACGAAATTTATTTGTGAAGACGGAAGCTGGCTATTACTCAGGCTTTCCGGAACTGAACCTAAATTGAGAATCTATAGTGAAACATCATCAAAAAAGGAATCGTTAAAGTATGTTGATTTCGGTAAAAAATACGCTTTTTCGTTTTTGAAATGAATAAACTCGGAAACATAAGAAATTTTTGCATCATCGCCCATATTGATCACGGAAAATCGACTTTGGCTGACAGGATCATACAAATGACCAATACTGTCGGCACGAGGGAGTTTAGGGATCAGTTTCTTGATGATATGGATTTGGAACGTGAACGCGGGATAACCATAAAATCAAGCGCGGTGAAGATAAACTATAGGGCAAAAGATGATAAGGAGTATATCTTGAATCTTATAGACACACCGGGTCACGTTGATTTTTCGTATGAGGTGTCTAAAACTATTGCCGCTTGTGAAGGCGCGCTTTTGTTAGTGGATGCTGTTCAGGGAGTGGAAGCGCAGACTATCGCTAATCTCTATTTGGCTATGGAATACGAACTTAAGATAATTCCGATCATTAATAAGATAGACCTGAAAAGCGCCCGGTGCGAAGAAATAAAGCGCGAGATGAAAGATGTTTTGGGTGTGGAGACGGATGAAATTCTGCTTATAAGCGCCAAGTCCGGCTCCGGTATAGAAGAGGTTCTTGAAGCGGTAGTCGAAAGGATACCGCCGCCTTCAGGAGATAACGCGAGTCCTCTGCAGGCTTTGATATTTGATTCAGAATATGATGTTTATCGGGGCGTTATTATATATGTGCGAATCGTGAACGGCAGTTTAAAACCCGGTCTGCAAGTTGAGATGATGAATAAAAGGGGTCGTTACGAAGTGAAAGAAGTGGGTGTTTTCGCGCCGAGGGAACAGGCGGTTGAAAGGCTGGATTCAGGAGAAGTCGGGTATATGGTTTGTAACATCAAAGACGCGAAAGATGTAGTTGTGGGAGATACCGTAACGACGGTGTCCGATCCCGCCAGTAATCCTTTGCCCGGGTATAAAAGCGTCAAACCCATGGTATATAGCGGAATATATCCTGTCAGTAACGAAGACTATGAAAATCTTAAAAGCGCTATGGAGAAATTGAAATTATCTGATTCCTCTTTTGTTTATGAGAGTGAAACATCGGCGGCTTTAGGTTTCGGATTCAGGTGCGGGTTTCTCGGGCTCTTGCATTTGGAAATAATTCAGGAACGTTTGGAACGAGAGTTTAATCTGGATCTGATCGCGTCTTCGCCGAGTGTTAACTATAAAGTAAAATTGGTTCACGGGGAACTTTTGGAAATTGATAATCCGACGAAATATCCGGAAAACGAAAGAATCGAATATGTCGAAGAACCGTTCGTGAAGTGTTACATAATAGCGCCGGCGGATACGGTCGGCGCGATCATGGGGCTTTCTGAAAATAAACGGGGCGAGTTTGTATGCACAAAATATCTCGATCCGACTAAAGTACAGCTGACATATAATATGCCGCTTTCGGAAATCATAATTGATTTTTATGATAAAATCAAGTCTTCAACTCAAGGCTACGGTTCTCTTGATTACGAATTGATCGGATACAGAAAATCAGATATAGTAAAGCTTGATATTTTGATCAATAGTGTCGCTTGCGACGCGCTTTCCTGCATTGTTCATCGAGAAAAAGCGAAAAGAAAAGGCAGGGAACTGGTGCAGAAATTAAGGGAGAGCATACCGAAACACATGTTCAAAATAGCGATACAGGCTTCTGTCGGCGGTAATATTATCGCCAGAGAAAATATTTCCGCGCTTAAAAAACACGTAACCGGAAAATGTTACGGGGGAGATATTACGCGAAAACGAAAGTTATGGGATAAACAAAAAGAAGGAAAAAAGAAAATGAGGAAGATTGGAAGTGTGAATGTTCCGAAAGACGCTTTTTTACAAGCGATGAGGGTTTCATGAAATTTTCTAAAAAAAAATTTAGTTATTTTTGGAATGAATGGATAAAACCCATATGTGTCGCCGCGCTTCTAGCCTTTTTTATAAGGACATTTATTGCCCAACCTTTTAAAATTCCGTCAAGCTCGATGTTCCCGACATTGAAACCGGGAGACCGGATCTTTGTGAATAAATTCATATATGGCGGCAGGGTGCCTTTGACTGATATTAAGCTCCCGAAAGTGCGTTCTCCGCGTTTAGGGGATATAGTTGTTTTCTTGTCTCCCATTGAGAAGAAAAAATATCTTGTAAAAAGATATATCGCCGGAGAAGGAGAAACAGTGGAAATTTCCGGAGGAGATCTATACATAGACGGCGAAAGAATTGAAACAAATCCGTGCGGGAAGTTTTTTTATTATGGACATGGTGAGTATGGAGAAGAGGATAAGGAAATAAAAGTACCCGAAGGTTGTTTTTACGCGTTAGGGGACAATAGCGCTAATTCCTTGGATTCCAGGTTTTGGGGATTTGTGCCTGATAAAAATCTTGTGGGAAAAGCTTTTCTTATCCATTGGCCGATAAAACGTATACAGTTTTTTTCGGAAGGAAAATAGGTTCGTTGATCGTTGACGATCAACGAGCTAACAAATCATGAATTGGGCTAACAGACTTACAATATTGCGGATAATACTGGTTCCGGTTTTTATCGGGACGGTGTTATACAACAGACTGAATCTCGCTCTTTTGATATTTATTGCCGCGGCTATTACGGATGCCTTAGACGGATACATCGCGCGCGCGCGTCATGAAAAAACGAAATTCGGAACGATAATGGATCCTATCGCTGATAAAATGCTTTTAGGAAGCGCGTTTGTCAGTTTTAGTCTCGTAAAAATATTACCGGCATATCTTCAGATGCCGATATATGTGCCGGTTGTGATTATCGCGAGGGACGTAATAATTTTGTTGGGGGTCATCGCGATATATCTTTTGACGGGGAAACTTGACGTTAAACCTACAATTCTCGGAAAAGTAACTACTTTTTTCCAGATGATTACAATTATATTGGTGCTTTTGTGTTTTGTTTATTCAAACTGGATTTGGAATATTACCGCGATACTTACGGTTGTTTCGGGTCTGGATTACATCAGGATAGGATCAAGGCAAATAAATGGTAAATCATAAATCTATTCCCACGGTATGTATTGTCGGACGGCCGAATGTCGGTAAATCATCCCTTTTCAACGTGCTTCTCGGAGAAAGAAAATCGGTAGTTTATGAAGAGTCCGGAACTACCCGGGATATTTCCGAAGGGATTATATCCTACGGCGATTCTAAAATTAAACTTATGGATACCGGAGGATATGTCGCGGGAGATCAGGACGAACTTTCCCGGCAGGTGAAACTTCAGGTAATGAGAGGGATGCATGAAGGTAATCTTCTGCTTTTTGTAACCGATTCTATCAGCGGAATTATGCCCGCCGATAAAGAAATTGCCGCCATCTTGAGAAAATTCAATAAACCCATCATTGTAGTCGCGAATAAGACCGATAACGAAAAACTTGAATGCGATGCTATGGAATTTTACCAGTTAGGTTTCGGTGAAGCTGAAAGTGTTTCCTGCCTGCATAGAAGAGGTATTCGTAGTTTGAGAAGGCTTATTTTCGACGTGTTCGGAAAAGAACAAACAAGCGCCGAATTTCAGGAAGAAAAGACTGATATTCTTAAAATAGCTGTTATCGGCCGGCCGAATGTAGGTAAATCATCTTTTATAAATAATTTACTGAAACGTGAGCGTGTGATAGTAAGCGTTGTGCCCGGAACTACGAGAGACTCTATTGATACTCGTTTTACCTGTCAAGAAGACGAGTATCTGTTGATCGATACGGCCGGTATGCGGCATACCCGTAAAATAAAGAAAGCAGTTGACGTTTACAGCATAATGAGGTCAAAGGAATCGATTAAACGGGCGGATGCGGTAATTCTTTTACTTGACGCCGCGGATGGCGCGACTAAAGATGACATCGGCATAATAGATTTTATCGAAGAAAACGGAAAAGCGTGTCTTATCGCGGTTAATAAATGGGATTTAGCCGGAGATGTAGAAGGTGTTTCTCAAGAAGAATACATTGACAGTTTAGTTGACTCGTTCAGTGTGCTTAAAAAATTTCCCATTACATTTATCTCAGCTAAAACGGGTAAAAATGTGCTTTCCAGTTTATCTATGATAAAAGTTCTGGATAAAAATCTTGATTTAAAAGTTTCCACGCCTTTTTTAAACAATATTTTTAAAAAAAACGATCCATCCAAAATATCTATTTCAAGGAAGCGGAAACGTCCGAATTTTCTTTATATCGTGCAAAGCGGACAACGGCCTGTTGAATTTAAATTTTTTGTCAATGACCCTTCGAGTGTGCTTCCGGCACATTTGAGTTATATTGAGAATAAACTCCGGGCGCGTTTACCTCTTTCGGGTATTCCTATAAAAATATTGACGCGAAAATCACGAAAGGAACGGAAATGATATATTTTATGGGCGCGTTAGTCTCGGCATATTTTATAGGCGCGATTCCGACGGGATATATTCTGGGAAAACTCATGAAAGGGATCGATATTCGTGAGCATGGCAGTGGAAATGTCGGGGCTACAAATGTGTTTCGTACTATGGGTAAAATACCGGGTCTCGCAGTTTTTATTATTGATTTTTTAAAAGGGTTTATCGTTGTCACATTACTTCCGTTTTGTCTTATTAAGTTTTTTTCGGCTCCTGTGGTATTTTCATATGGTTTCATGTATCTTTTGTTAGGAATTTCAGCAATATCCGGGCACATATGGACTATTTTTCTGAAGTTTAAGGGTGGTAAGGGAGTAGCAACTACGGCAGGAGTGATTGCCGGTCAGTCTCCTGTAATTTTCGCGGTTTGTTTTGTGATATGGATAACGATATTTTCAGTGTGGAGATATGTTTCATTAGCTTCAATCGCCGCGGCAATATCATTGCCGTTTTTTGCTGTTCTATCCGGTAAAAGTCTGGAATTTAAGATATTCTGCGCGATAATAGCAGTACTCGCAGTCTATTCTCATAGGACAAATATTAAAAGATTGATGCAAGGAAGCGAGAAAAAGTTAGTACAAAAAAATCAAAGATAAATTCTTGCATTCCCCAAATAATAACGTATACTAAAAGAGTAGTAAGAAACATGAAAGGAAGTTTTTTTTTGAGTACTTTTTAAAGATATTTAAAAAGTGACATAAAATGAAAGGAAAAGATCTCTCCCCATTCCCATCCAGCTTCCACCACCAACCTCGTAGGTTTCAACCTCGTAGGTTGAAACCTACGAGGTTGAAACCTACGAGGTTGGTGTTTTTGGCGGAGAGTCTTTGGACCTGAAATGAAGAAACTTGTTTATCGAGACATGAGAGGAAAAAATCCGAATAAACATGAAATTTCGGTTGAAGAAATTTGTGAATGGCCGGAGATACAACCGGGATTTTCTTCTGATACCAGAGTTTCAAGAAAGAAGATATATAAATGTTTTGTGAAAGAAAAGTATTCGTCCAAAAACGCGCAGGATCTTAAGAATTGGGTGCGCTCAAAGAAAGAAGGGAAAAGCCAAAAAAACTGTCATGTATTACGGTATATTAACGAAAAAACAGGCGAAAATAAGATTGTCTGTAAAGTCCTCGGCGATTTTTATATTATTCATGGGGATATTGCCTATCATATAGTCTTTGTAAATGAGATAAGGATTCAGATTAAATGAGGGGTACAGTCACAGAGATTCCCGCCTGCGCGGGAATGACAA
>CAYPYT010000009.1:0-13375 GCA_964415105.1 uncultured Planctomycetia bacterium
AACACCTTTATTTTCAAGCACCTGCATCGCCGCGCGAATGGTAGTGCCTTCTTCTTTCGGCATACCATCAATTTTTTTACATTCGCTATAAACAAACCGCGGAGAAAGTTCTACTAACTTTTCATAGTCAATCAATTCCTGATATTCCTTCATCCCCGAAGCCGAAGCAAAGCTGACGCAGGTCCCTTCATCTCCCTGATCCCTGACAGGAGACAATTTCGGCGTATAATCAATCGCTTTCGGAATTTTTATAACCGGCAAATACACCCGCATCAAATAATCTCTATCGTCAACTTTATCTTTGACGCATCCTAATTTAAACATTTACTTTCCTCTTCTTACCTCCTAAAAAAAACTTTGGGGTTAGACAAGCCCATTGTGCGAATTTATTTCGTATCGAATTTTTTCAGTTTTTTTCATTACATTCTACACAGAAATTTATTCGAATATCGCAAAAGTTCAGGAGAAATTAAAAAATGTTGAAAGTTGAGACCTGACCCCCTTAAGTACCCGGTTCCAGATTACTTATCCTATCTTCTGCCGCGCACAGGATTTTTTGAATCATCTCCGGATAAGAAATCTCCGTAAATTTACACATCCTAGCCAAATGACCGTCCCAACACCATCCCGGATTAGGATTTATCTCCAACAAGTGCGGATCACCATCGTTATCCAGTCTCCAGTCGAATCGGCAATAATCCCGGCATTCAAGCCTTTCAAATAACTGCAGCGAACTTTCTTCAATATACTTCTGAACAGATTCGGGAATATCAGCCGGAATAGATTTGATCTTCCAATAAGGCGAGCTGGGATCCCATTTTGCTTCATAGCCGCATATTTTAGGAAGACCTTCAGGGAGGGCTGAATAATCCTCTTCAATAATCGGAAGTATATTGATGTTATTGGGAAGATTTCCTACCATGCCTATACTCAAATCTTTTCCCGGTAAAAATTCCTCAACAAGAATGGAGCTGCTTGCCCCGATAACATTACGAATCTCATCGATCGCATTGATCATTTCTTCTAAATTATGCGCCACGCTTCTTTGAGTTATACCAAAACTGGAGTCGCCCATATTGGGTTTAATAATAACCGGAAAAGGGAAATTCATTTCATATATATTATCCGACGGCTTTAAGTAAAAGGCGTCCGGAACCGAAATGTTCATTTCCCGGGATATCCCGCGAACTAATGATTTATCGTAACAGAAAGCCAAACATTGCGGATTGGCACCCGTATAAGGGATCTTAAGCATTTCAAGCAAGGCGGGAACATGAAGCTCCTTCCGAGCGTCATTAGAAAAACCTTCATCACATAGATTAAAAACATAATTAATCTGGCTTCTATGCTTAGACAGCTCAACAAGCATTTTATTATGGTCATCCAAATAGCAGAAATTGTAACCCTTAAGCCCTGTCAGCGCCTGTTTCAACTCATTGATCGTGTAATAATCGTCTTCATCAAACACCGAGGACGGTTTTATAGCATCCGTCTGGCGCGGATCTCCCAATAAGACCATGACATTTTTTGTCGCGGTTTTTTTCGAAACTTGCAGTCTATTCGGCCACTCCTTTCGGATAACAGCCGTGACAACAAATCGGCGTTTCATCATTCCAAGATCTTGATTCCTTTTTGAGGCGGTATCCTCAACGTCATGAAAAGCAATTTCCTGAAAATTCGCGCGCTCCAAGAGCCTATTTAAGTGCTCTTTCGAATATAATCTTTCCGCGTAAAATTGATCTACAATAACACCTTTGTGCGTGTGCGTGATAACCTCACGGGAAATGAGTTTTGTCTTATCCAAAGATAAAGACCTCTCCCTGCAGACAAAATAATCTTTGTCAATCCATTCCCAGCTCCGGGGTTCAAAATTTTCTTTTAAGTATTCCCCATCAGAAACATCAAGAAAAATTCTCCCGCCAGGTTTAAGACTGCGCTGAATATTCTTCAATACTTTTAAGTCATCACTCGCGTTCTCAAAATAACCGAAGCTATTGCCTAAGATCGAAACACAATCAAAAAAAGCTTCGGGAAATGAACGTTTTCTCGCGTCCCCTTCCTTAAAGATCAACGGAGATCCCAGATCACGTACTGTTTTTCTAGCGCGCTGAATTAAATAACGTGAACGATCCAAACCGTATATTTTTGTAAAACCGCGATGAGCCAATTCAAAACAGTGACGTCCCTGCCCGCAACACATGTCAAGAATAACATCTGTTTTCTGCAAATTTAAGATCTTCAAAAAAACATCTATTTCCTGCCGGGTAATATCATCATCATTAACGACGTCTCCGTCTGTTCGCAAATAATACGCGTTAAAAATCTCTTTCCACCAGTCCCTTTTTACATAATCCTCAAGATTATCAACCGGTCCGATAACTTTTATATTATCGACTAAAGCATTTTTTTTATTCCCGCTGTTGCTTCCCATTAGTTCTCTCCTCGGTTTGGTATTTTAAAATATAAAAATCACCACATGATAGCATAAAAAACTGAGATAAACACCTATTTTCATATCCATTTCTTTTACACCCCAGCATAGAGTAAGGGGGTCACAAGAGTAAGAGGGTCACATCTCAACTTTCAACATTTTTTCAATTTCCCCAATTTTCCTATTAAGATCCTTGTCCTCTCTGCGATTATGCTCCAACCTGTAGCAGACCGCGGAAATACCCGCGTCACTTATGCCCTCAAATAAGACTGCTATCTCATTTAGTGATAGTTGCGTGTATTTCCTTATCAAATAGATACAAACTTTGCGAGATAACTTGTTTTCGCCAATTACCTTTATCACCGAATCTCTAATATCTTCCGGATTTAACCGAGATTGCATTGCCTTCAGTCCCGATATCTCCGGGTCATCTTTACCTTCAATGTATTTGGTTTTGATATTTTCAATAAACCCGTTCGTTCCCAATAAAAAACCAAGTTTCGTGTTCTTTTCTATTATGTCCGCCTCGTTGCCTATGTCTTTTGATACAAAGCTTCCATACAAAGATCTTGCTGTTTCAACATTTTTGTCGAACATGGAAAGAATAAAATTTGTATTCAGCCATTTGGGACTTTTTATTTCAGACATAAAATAATTCAGACTAGAGTGGGGATATTCCCGCGCATTTTTTACTAATCCTGCTTTTACGGGATTTAAATGTATGTATCTGGATAAGTGATGCAGGTATTCATCCGCCTCGACCAATATTGCCTTATATCGCCCTTGAAAAAGATGCCCTACTCTTTTTCTTTTTTTATTGAAGTAAACCGTATAGCTTGTATTGAGGCAATGCATCGCTCGACTGAGATTTGCCTCTTCTGTTTCCATAATTAAGTGATAATGATTTCCCATGAGGGAGTAGGTATGTATATTGACTTTGTACCTTGAGTGCAGGACTGCAATGTAATCATAAAATTTTGCTCTATCTTGATCTGTTACAAATATGTCTCTCCGTTCATTACCCCTTTGAACGATGTGGTAAAACGCTCCAGGGTATTCTATTCGCAGTGGTCTTGCCATAATAAACAATCCTTTCTCAAAATTTAATTTTTCTCATCTTCAAAAAGGATTATATATTTGTAACATCTATTGTGTCAATACTTTTGTTGAAAGTTGAGACCTGACCCCAATTATGTGCGTGATAGGAATTGGAGGATTAGGTTTGCGTATATGGCGCTGGCTAGGTCATCTAGCATGATGCCCCAGCCTCCGTGCAGTTTTTCTAGTTTTTTTAGGGGGGGGATCTTTATGATGTCAAAAATGCGATATAGGATAAAACCTGCTATTATTACATTTACGCTTAACGGGATGAACAAAAATACCGGAAAAATGTTCGCGAATTCGTCTATTACGATAAAGCCGGGATCTTTTTGAACGGACCCTCTTTCCACCATTCCGGAAGAGATAACTCCCGCGGTGAACAATATTATGAACGCGGTTATGTATAGGACGATATGTGAATGCAGCAGCAGGCATAATATAAGTCCGGCGAAGCTTCCCGCGGTGCCCGGAGCGATCGGGAAATAACCGATACCGCACACAGTCGCTATACGTTCATGTATATTTTTACTTTTTTTCATTTTATGGCCTTTCACCGCCAAAAACACCAACCTCGTAGGTTGATAGCAACCTACGAGGTTGGTGTTTTTGGTGTGGTTATTTGTTCGCGGAGTTCAGTAGATATTTTTTGTTGCCTGCCAGGTATGATATGCCGCTTATTAAGGTTAGAAGAACGGTTATACACATCATAATAAAAATAACCTGACGATACCAATATTCAAAAGACGCGTTCCAGAAGCCACATACGCCGACACCCGCTTCTTTGATCACTATAAACGCGAGTATCAGTATGATAGACGCCATTTGGGACACTGTTTTATGTTTACCGCTTCTTCCGGCGGGAAGCACTTCGTTGTTTCGAAAAGCCACTATCCTTATACTTGTAATTATGAGTTCCCGCGTAATTATAATGACTACCATCCATGCCGGGATCAGTTTCATTTCGACAAACGCGAGAAACGCGGCAAGTGTCATTATTTTATCCGCTACGGGATCCATTATTTTGCCGAAATCGGAAACAATGTTATATTTTTTCGCGATAAACCCGTCAAGGTAATCCGTGAACGCCGCGATAATGAAAATCACCAGCGCCATTATTTTCGAGGGCAAACCATTTAAGAAAAGAAACGCCATAAACACAAAAACCAGAAAGATCCGGGCCAATGTAATTTTATTCGGCAGATTCACAGCGCCTCCCCGACTAGATCATATTCTAAAGTATCGACTATTCTCGCTTTGGCAAAGTCTCCCGGAGTGATGTTTTTACCTTTTAAGTAAACCAGTCCGTCAACTTCAGGCGCGTCTATTTTACTTCTGGCGATAAACTGCTCGGGGTCTTGGGAATCACATTCGTCAACTAAAACTTCTATTTCCTTATTCAGCATTTTTTCGTTATGTTCGATAGAAATTCTTTGCTGAAGCTCCATAACCGCCCGGAACCTTTCTTTTTTTATTTCTATCGGGATCTGGTCTTTAAAACCCTCGGCGGGGGTTGTTTCTTCGGGCGAGTATATGAACGCCCCTAAACGTTCAAATTTAACGTTTTTCAAAAATTTTATCAGCTGTGCGAACTCTTTGTCTGTCTCACCCGGAAAACCTACTATCACTGAAGTCCGTATCGCGGCATTTGTTCGTTTCCGTATTTTTTCGAGAAGACGCTCGATATCTTTTTCCGTCGTCGACCGATTCATCTTGTTCAATATTCTATCATTTATATGTTGAAGAGGCAAATCCACATATGGACAGATATTTTCGCTCTCCGCGATAATGTCTATAAGCTCGTCCGTAAAACGCGCCGGGTGTGTATACAAAAGGCGTATCCATCGGGAGGCCATTATGGGCACTATTTTTCTGAGAAGACTCGCGAGCGATGATGTTTCGGATCTATCCATACCGAAAGAAGTTGTGTCCTGCCCTATGAGAATGATTTCTTTTATATCATTCTCATCTTTTAGAATTCTTATCTCTTCAAGAACGGATTCTATGTTTCGACTGCGGCGCGGACCTTTAAGACCGGGAATCACACAATACGAACATTTATTGGAACAACCCTCCTGTATTTTTATATAGGCATAATGTGATGGAGTTAAAAGTGTTCTTTTATAGGAATGATCGTAAAGAAAATCGGGATTCTGGTTAACAGCTTTGATTTTTTTAAGGGGAAAAAGCGCCTCTATCCGGTCAGGTATTTCGGTAAAATCAGAAGTGCCGAAAATACCGTCTATTTCCGGTATTTTTTTCGCGAGTTCATCGGGATATCGCTGGGCGAGGCATCCAAAAACAATAAGTTTTTTTATTTTGCCTTCAGCCTTTAAATTCGCGAGCTGGAGAATTATGTCGATGGATTCCTGTTTGGCGTCTTCTATAAAAGCGCACGTATTAACTATGGCGATATCCGAGGATCCGGCCTCCTGAACAATATTAAAATTTTTTGTTTTGAAAAGACCCAGCAAAACTTCACTATCAACAAGATTTCGCGCGCAGCCCAGACTAAGAAGATATACTCTTTTCATTGAAAAATATCACTCCAATTCAACTACCCAGCTATCCCCGACTCGTATCCCCTTGTCTGACACCTGTATATTCTTAACGACTCCCATCGCGAAGGAATTGACCTTACGGGTATTAACGACAAAATCAAGGACATCCGCTTTTCCCGTCCATACGGTAAGAGTGCCGGCTGATTTCCATGTTTTAGACTGGCCTTTTTCAAGAACCCCGGCAAAAAGCATCTTCTCTCCTTCATTTACCTGTACCCATACTTTTCCGCGGGCTTTTAATCCAAGTATAACGGTCGGAGCCGCCGGGGGTGGTGAAACTTCTTCTTCGTTTGAAGATTTTTTGTCTGACGCGACGGTTTTTTCTTTTTTTTCTGTTTTTTTTGTTTTTTCTTTTTTGACCGATTTTTTCTTAACGGCAATTTCTTTCTGCCGGCTCGTTTTCACTTTATCTTTATTTTCTCCCGGCGACAATTTTGATCTTACGGTGTTGAAAAGTATAAAAACCAAAATAGCTAAAACCGCTGAAAGCACCGCGACAAAGATCAGTTTTATTTTTTCGTCGTTTGATTTTCTTTCAGTAAAAACGGGCAGGGCTTCATTTTTGCGTTTTTGATTTTCGCGTTCTTCTTTTTTAAGTTCTTCTTTTTTTAGTTCTTCTTTTTCCTGTTTTAGTTGCTCTTTTTTCGCCTTTTCTTCCTTATTTTTCAAGTTAAAACTTTTTTCCGGGACGGAAGCGGAAACAGCTTCGTATTTTTCTAAGATCTTTCCCGTGTCCAGGCCCAGAAACGCGGAATATTGTTTTAGAAAACTTTTCAAATACGGCTTATTGATCTTATCAAACTGTCCGCTTTCAATCTTATTCAAAACTTCGGGGTGTATGCGGATTTTTTTGTACACGTCTTCGATAGCAATATTCTTTTTTTTTCTGGTTTCGAAAAAAAGTTTTCCGATCTCTTTAATTGATGTCATATTTTACTCTTTCGATTGTTCGATTTTTTCAATTAATATTTCCCGGGGTTTGGCTCCGTTATGGCCTCCAATGACCCCTTCATCTTCCATCTGATCTATGATTCTGGCGGCTCTGGTATAGCCTACGCGCAGTTTACGTTGAATAATGGAAACCGACGCCTGTTTGGTTTGCAGGATCACCTTAAGCGCTTCCTGATAAAGTTCGTCTTTTTCCTGATCCGCGGCGCATGCCGTCTTATCCTGTTTCACCGCTACGCCGTCAACATATTGAGGTTCCGCCTGTGTTTTTATAAATTTTACCATTTTTCGTATTTCGCTATCTTCAACCAAACTGCATTGACCGCGCACTTCCGTCATCGCGCCCGGCTGCATAAACAGCATATCACCGCGTCCCAGAAGTTTTTCCGCGCCGTTAACGTCTAAAACCGTACGTGAATCCACCTTTGAAGCGACCTTAAAAGATATCCGCGCGGGAAAATTCGCTTTGATAACACCGGTAATAACATTCACCGACGGTCTCTGAGTGGCAAGTATCAGATGGATACCTGCCGCGCGGGAAAGCTGGGCGATTCGCATTATCGCTCCTTCAACATCCTGCTGAGCAACCATCATAAGATCCGCGAGTTCATCAACAACAACAACGATATAAGGCAAATTTTTGTCTTCGGGGGTCTGGTTCTCTTTATAAAGCGAAATGTTTCTTACACCTTTCCCCGCGAATATTTCATACCGCCTTTCCATCTCATCAACCACCCAATTTAACACGACAGCCGCTTTTTTTGGTTTTGTGACTATGGGAGTAATCAGATGCGGTATGCCTTCAAACATCATAAGCTCTACGCGTTTAGGATCCACCATTATAAATTTCAATTCTTCCGGGGAAGAGTTGTATAGCAGACTGCTGATAATGGCATTGAGGCACACTGTTTTCCCTGAGCCTGTCGCGCCGGCAATTAAAAGATGCGGCATTCTCCCCAGATCCGTAACCATCGGAACTCCTGAAACATCTTTCCCTAAAGCAAGTTTTAACGCCGACTTTTCTTCATGATATTCCACACTTTCAAGAATATCCCTCAAGAGAACAAGTTCACTTTCGTCATTCGGAACTTCAATACCTATCGTCCCTTTGCCCGGAAGCGGAGCGACGATCCGAATGCCGGAGGATTTCATCGCCAAAGAAATATTGTCACACAATGAAGTTATTTTGTTAACTTTAGTGCCGACGGAAGGCTCCAGTTCATACATGGTTATAACCGGCCCTCTATTGATCTTAACAACTTTGGCATCAACATCAAATTCGAAAAGCGTCTTTTCGAGAAGCGCGGCATTTCGCTTTAAGCCTTCTTCCCGATTTTTAACTATTGATTTCGACGATGCCTTTAAAAGATCAAGACCCGGAAGTTTATATTCCACGATCCGCCCGGTAGTCCCTTCCTCGACGGGAACAACCCGCTGAGGTCCCCGCGACGCTTTCTGAAGTTTTTCGGACATTACTATCTGTAATTTACTTCTATGCATCTCCTCGTCGGGTTTTTTTCCAAACTTCTCGGCAAACGAAATTTTTCGAACGTCTTCGACTTGCCTTTTCATTGATTCAAGTTTTTTTGACACTTCGTTTTTAGTGTTTTTTAATACATTCCGTTTTTCTTTTATATTTTCGATCGAAAGAGCGATCTTTTGTATCAGCCATAAGGCGTATTTTTTAATATTTCCGCTTAAGAATTTCAGCGCCGCGGCGATAACAGGCAATATAAGAAATTCCGTCGCGATCAGAAGAGAAAGAACCATAAGCGCCGAAACAAACACAATAGCGCCGCCGGTACCGAGATATTCCAGAAAAAACCTCGCGAGGAAACTTCCGATAACACCGCCGTAAGTAAAGGCCAAAGTACTGCCTGACTCTGCCATCATGCTTAACCCTGTGCTGGAGGCCATCACAAGAACAATTGTTCCGAAAAGCTTAAACGCGAATTTTCTCGGAGAGATCTGAAACAAACGCGAAACACCCCAAATAAGGATAAGAAGCGGAATAACATACGCGGCTTTACCCATAAAAAAAAGCAAAAACCCGCCTGTATACGACCCGACAAGCCCCGTGGCGTTTTGAGGAACCATATTCGGCGCGCTTGTATAGAAATAAAGGTCGTGAGCGCTAAACGAAAATATACTCAAAAACAGAAAAAGGCTCATCGCGAATAAAACAACAGCCAATATTTCATTTTTTCGCACTTGATCCATATTTATCCGTTCCGTTTACTTTAAAAACAAAACCGCGCCCGCGCCCAACAATATACAGTATATTCCGAAAACAAAAAGTTTACCGGCTTTAATAAATTTCCACAGAAGATTTAAACTCAAAAAACCGCCTATAAACGCCGTTATCATACCGAATACATATTTTACCCACATCTCGCCGGTAACAAGATCTAACACTCCGGGTTTTAAAACTTTATAGATCACGGCTCCGGCAACGATCGGGATCGAAATCAGAAACGAAAATCTGAAAGCCTCTTCTCTCTTCAAGCCGCCGGCAAGCCCCGCGGATATCGTCGCGCCGCTTCGCGATATACCCGGAAAGAGCGCGAAAGCCTGGGCAATACCCACAAGAAAAGACGCCGAGTACGAGACCGGTTTTTCTCCCAACTGATTCTTTTTCAAAAAGAACTGTCCCGCGAAAAGTATCATACCTGTTACCATCAGCATAAACGCCGTTTTTCGGTAATCGGCAAAAAATAGAGATATTTTATCTTCACACAAAAGCGCCGCGACAACTGCCGGCACGGTGGCAATCCCTACGCACACGATCAATTTAACATCTTTTTCGCGTATTAATTGAATGATGTCTTTTCTGAAATATAAAACAACCGCCGCGAGTGTCGCCGCGTGAAGACATACGTCAAAAAACATATCAGACTGCGCGAATCCGAAAAATCTGTGTAATAGTACAAGATGCCCTGAACTCGAAACCGGTAAAAATTCTGTTAACCCCTGCACTATTCCGGATAGTATTGCCTGTGTAAACGACATTATCTTACCCTTTCCAATCATTCGAACAGGCACGGGGACCATGTCCCTGGTAATTGTTGTCGAACAAAACAAAAAAAACAAAAGATTTACGGACGGACACACGGGTCCGCCCCTACGAAGAACCAACAAACCCCGCCAACATCCTCGTAGGTTGGTAGTGCTCTTTACTACCATCCTACGAGGTTGGTGGCGGTCGATTCACCTTTAACAATCCATTAGGACGGACACACGGGTCCGCCCCTACGAAGAACTAACAAACCCCGGCAACAACCTCGTAGGTTGGTGGCGGACAATTTACCTTATTTAATGACATGATCGTCCCCAGCGGAGATGACAAAAAAACAGCCTCTTTTCACCCACAGTTCCGGGATATGCTAAACTCCAGTATGTCCGAATCCGCCGTGCGCGCGTTCTGTTTCTACCAATTCTTCAGTTTCAATGAATTCCGCGCGAGTGACTTCACGGATAACCATCTGCGCCAATCTATGCCCTCTTTGGACTATAAAGTCGTTTTTTCCGAGATTTATCATTATCAGATTTATGAGTCCGCGATAATCACTATCTATAGTCCCCGGAGTATTTACCAATGTAATCCCGTGTTTGAGAGCCAACCCGCTTCTTGGACGAACCTGGGCCTCGTATCCCTCAGGAAGTTCTATGTATATACCGCAAGATATTAGTTTTATTTCACCGGGCGAAATCGTGATATTGTTTTCGACGTCAGCATATAGATCCACTCCGCTTGAGCCTTGCGTGGCATATGCCGGTATAGGCAGGTCTTTCGCGCTTTCTTTACGTTTTATGTTTATTTTTATTTTTTTCACTGGCGGCAAGTAAGAGTTTTAAATTTTGTCGGTTATCGTATTATTGTTCCCTATGCCCGCTGAGAGAATGACAAAAAAAAGTTGTCGTTCTCTCCGCGAGTACAGGGAATCTCCGTAATGGTCCCCCCTCATTTGCTCAAGCTCAGGGTAATGTCCATTATTCTTTGGCTTGTTTCATACTCAGCTTCACACGATTCTGATCGTCAACTCCGATAACCTTAATTTTGACCTTCTGTCCCTCTTTTACAACATCCGTGACTTCCTTTACAAACTGATCGGAAAGTTCAGAAACGTGTATAAGCCCTTCCTGTCCCGGTAAAAACTCACAAAAAGCACCGAAGTTCATTATCTTTGTTATTTTGGCATCGTAAATTTTTCCGATTTCAGGTTCGGCGATTATCCCTCTCACCCATTCAACCGCCCTATCAAGAGATTCTTTATTTTCAGAAGCGATCTGACACGCTCCGTCATCGTCGATATTGATATCCGCGCCGGTTTCGGCAATTATTTTTCTTATCATTTTGCCGCCGGGACCTATGACGTCGCGGATCCTATCAGTCTTAACCATCACGGTAACAATACGAGGCGCGTTCGGCGCGACTTCTTTGGCGGGTTCGGATATCGCTCTATCCATGTTGGCAAGTATTTCCAATCTTGCTTTTTTCGCCCGATCAAAAGCTTTTTCAAGTATTTCAAAACTGATGTTTTTGACTTTTAGATCCATTTGTACGGCAGTCACACCTTCTTGTGTTCCGGCAACTTTTAAATCCATATCGCCCGAATGGTCTTCCGCGCCGGCAATATCCGTAAGTATTTCATATTTGCCTTCTCCGGACATAAGCCCCATTGCTATCCCGCTTACGGCGCTCTTTACCGGCACACCGCTGGCCATAAGCGCTAAAGACCCTGCACAAACCGTTGCCATGGAACTTGACCCGTTAGATTCCAAGATCTCGGATACAAGCCGTATCGTATAAGGAAATTCTTCCTTTGAAGGCAGAACAGGTTTCAAAGCTTTTTCGGCAAGCGCTCCGTGTCCGATCTCTCTCCTGCCCGGACCTCTTAACATTTTCGCCTCTCCCACACTGAAAGGAGGAAAATTATAATGTAGCATAAACCTTTTTACGCCATCGCCGCCCATAAGCGTTTCTATCCTTTGTTCGTCAGAACTCGTTCCTAAAGTAACCACCGCGAGCGCTTGAGTTTCACCCCGCGTGAAAAGACCTGAACCATGCGTCTTGGGAAGAATATTTATTTCAGAGCATAAAGAACGTATCTGATCACACTTTCTTCCGTCGACACGTTTTCCATTTTTGAGAATAAATTCCCGCACCAGACTTTTTTCTAATTTATCCAGAACACTTTTTATATCACTTTTTATCTTCACGTCAGCTTCCGGACCTTCTTCTTCGACAAGTTTTTCAACCAGCCTATCAAGATTTTCCACGCGCTCAAGTTTCCCCTGCATTTGAAGGATCTTTTTTAACGGATCGGAAGCTTTTTTCTTAATTTTTTCATATAACTCTTCATTTATTGTCGAAATTTCCACATTTGTTCTTTTTGTTTTTCCGATTTTTTTCTGAAGTTTTTTCTGAGCGGCTATCAGTTCCTGCAAAGATTCATGCGCGATCTTTATTCCCTCGAGCACTTTCTCTTCGGCAATTTTATCCGCTCCGGCTTCAAGCATTATCACGCCGTCTTCATTCGCGACAACAACCAGATCCATTACACTCTTTTCCATATCCTCATACGCGGGATTAACGATATATTTATCGTCAATCAGGGCCACTCTCACTCCTCCGATAGGTCCGTTGAACGGTATATCGGAAATCGTAAGAGCCGCCGACGCGCCGATAAGCGCCAGCACATCCGAATCGTTCTTCCCGTCCGAAGACAACACCGTCGCGATTATCTGCACTTCATTCATCATTCCTTCGGGAAAAAGCGGGCGCACAGGCCGGTCTATCATTCTTGAAGTCAAAATTTCTTTTTCCGTGGGACGTCCTTCTCTTTTGAAGAATCCTCCCGGAATTTTACCCGCGGCGAATGTCTTTTCCTTATATTCAACCGTCAAAGGAAAAAAGCCCATTCCTTCTCTGGCCTGCCGCGAACATACGCAAGTCACCAGAACCAAAGTACCTCCGCACTGGACTGTTACAGCGCCGTCCGCTTGCTTTGCCAACTTACCTGTTGCTATTATTACTTCTTCCGCACCTAATTTGATTTTAATCTCGTTCATACTGAATCCTCTTCCTTTTTTTTAATTTTTACTTTCTGAGTTTTAATCTCTCAAGAAGTTCTTGATACTTAACTTCGTTCGTCTTTTTCACATAATCTAAAAGCTTCCTTCTTTTATTTATGATCATGAGAAGCCCTCTTCTTGAATGATGATCCTTTTTGTGCTTTTTAAAATGCTCCGAAAGATCATTTATTCGTTCCGTCAAAAGCGCGATCTGCACCTCTGAAGAACCGGTATCCTTCTCGTGTTTTTTAAAATCCGTGAT
>CAYPYT010000009.1:13475-18671 GCA_964415105.1 uncultured Planctomycetia bacterium
CGATCTGCACCTCTGAAGAACCGGTATCCTTCTCGTGTTTTTTAAAATCCGTGATGATCGCTTTCTTTTTCTCTTTTACGATGGACATTGCCTTTCCTCCCGTTTGTTGTCCTTTTTACCATTTTCTCCGACTGACCCCAATAAGACCCTCTCGCCTTCGGCGGTCACCGCAAGAAAACGCCGAGGCAATAATTAAACGACTGAAAAGTCGTTTATCTCTGCCTATTAAGGAAGTGTTATACTACCACACTACCTTCCTCTTGTAAATACCTTATAACAATAATCTCGTTTTTGCAAACTTTGTCCTTTTAGTCATTCAGGGCGGACACATGGGTCCGCCCCTACGAGATAATTCGGTTCAAATGATTTATTCACGGGCGGACACACGGGTCCGCCCCTACGAATCGAATAGAGGAACATTCGCATGGAACACGGTTTGTACACCTGTCCATAAACGCGTTTTGTGATTCGTAGGGGCGGACCCGTGTGTCCGCCCGTGAATCTTCCGCCACCAGGGGCCACCCCTACAACCCTTCAGGGACCATTTTATCGGTGGTCTTTTTTTATCTAACTCGCTTGTTTAGATGTTCTTATATCTCGATATTTTGCGCGTGATTTTTTGTGAAGTTAGAAATTTTTTCGCGCGAACTATATCCTTTTCAATTCGGCGCTTGAGCTTTATCTCATTTTTAAACTTTTTTTCATTTCTTATTTTTCTGATAAAAAAGACCTCAATAGATTTCGTGTATAGGTTTCCCTTAAAATCAAGGATATGCACCTCAATTTGCGGTTCCTTTCTTTTTTTTAATTTCGATCCGAAAAAGGTAGGTTTAAAACCAAGGTTCAAAACACCGTCAAATAATTTTCCGCTAATATCAACTTTCACCGCGTATACGCCCGAAGGAGGAAGCACCTCGTGGCAGGGATCAATGTTTGCTGTCGGAATGCCGTAATTTTTTCCACGGCTGTCACCGGCAACCACTCGGCCGAGAATAGAAACGGGACGTCGCAACAGATGTTCCGCTTTCGCGAGCTTACCTCGAGTAATAAGTTCGCGAAGCAAACTACTGCTCACAATATGCCCGCCGTGCGTTACGGGATTTACAGCTATGACATCTATCCCATGTTTTTTTCCAAGCTCCCGAAAGGAACCGGTATCACCGCTTTGCTCTTTTCCAAAATGAAAATTACTGCCTACATAAACTTTATTTGCCGATAGGCGCAGTAAGATCTTTTCAATAAACGCTTCAGGTGAAAGCGAGGCGATAAAATCCGTAAAGCGTATGATAACTACCCCATCCATTCCCATTTTTTCAAAGATGAGCAAACGATGTTCCAAAGACATTATTCGAAGAGGTTTTTTTTCGGGATATAAAATTGTGCGAGGATGCGGATCGAAAGTAATAACTATTTTGTCATTCGCTGGATCCGGCGAATTCAAAACTTTTTTCAGAACCCTTTTATGTCCGATATGGATCCCGTCAAAAACTCCGATCGCGGCTATCGGTTTTTTTAATTTTTTTTCCAGATTTTTATATCCGTACAATACTTTCATTCAAGTTTTCCTTTTCCATCTTCAAAAGGCGGCTAAAAGCGATCGCGTTTTGGACCGAAAATATACCGGACCGTACTCGGCGAAGTTCCGTTAAATGCGCTCCGGTAGAAAGTTTCTCACCTATATCATCCGCAAGCTGGCGAATATATGTGCCTTTACTGCACAGCACCCTGAAAAGCACAAAAGGCATGTCGATCTTTGTTATTTCGATCTCTTTGATAACAATTTTTTTCGGTTGTCTTTCGACTATTTTACCCTCTCGGGCGAGTTTATATAATCTTTTGCCGTTTATTTTTTTAGCCGAAACCATCGGCGGAACTTGTTCGATCTCTCCGGTAAAGGCGCTCATTACCTCCCTGAGATCTTCTTCTGAAACATTCACTTCTTTCTTGGAAATAAGCTTGCCTTCAGCGTCGGCGCTATCGGTTCTCTCTCCGAGCTTCATCATGGCTGTATATTCTTTATCCTCCGTCAAAAACTTGTTTGAAAGTTTAGTGGCTTTTCCCAACAATAGGATCAAAAGCCCCGTGGCATTCGGATCAAGCGTCCCGGCATGTCCGACTTTTTTTATGGAAAAGCGGCGTCGGACAGCCGCGACGACATCATGGCTGGTCATCCCTTTTTCTTTATCCACCAAAAGTATTCCCGAAAACCGCTCACTCATTTTTTTAACGCCTTTGCCGCTTCTTTCAAAACTTTTTCTTTAGCTTCAGCGAGAGTGCAGTTTAACGTGCATCCCGCCGCTTGCGCGTGACCGCCGCCTCCGAAAACAGACGCCAGCAAATTCACATCAACCTTGCCCTTGGAACGAAAACTTACGTTGATGTTCTTGAGCGCGCTGTTTTCTTTAAAAAAAATGGCTATTTCCGCGTCTTTGATCGATCTCGGAAAGTTTATGAATTCATCTGTCGTAACGGAACGAACTCCTTCTTCGGCATACATCTCTTGTGTAAGACATATATGGGCGATCTTTCCGTCCGTTTCCGTTTTAAGAGTGCTAAGCGTCTTTCCAAGCACTCTGATATCCGAAGCCGATCTATTCTCAAAGATCTTCTCGTGCATTTTTTTCGGATCTATTCCAAGCGAAATAAGTTCTCCGACAATCTTATGAGTTCGACTGGTGGTGTTATTGTAATTAAACATGCCCGTGTCCGTAACAATGGCCGTATAGATCGCCTCGGTCGCTTCTTGAGTAAGCTTAATATTCATTCGGCTGAAAAGATCAAATATCATCTCTCCCACAGAACTCGCGCTCGGCTCCACCCAGTTTATGTCACCGAAAAATTCATTACTGATGTGGTGATCTATGTTTATGACCGTATCGCTTTCACCGAGATATTTGGCCACGTGTCCGGCTCTTTCTTTTACCGGACAATCCAAGATAACAACCGTCTCAGGAAAAAAACCGTCGGGCAGATTTTGAAAAAAATACTCCGACCCGGAAAGAAAATGTAAATTAACGGGAACCGCGTCATTATTCACGATTATCGCTCTCTTTTTCAAACTCGCCAATAAAGCATACATCGCGATCTGACTGCCGATAGAATCTCCTTCAGGATTAACATGCGCGGTAATTAAAAAATTATTTTTAGTTTTTAACGCTTCTATCACCTGTTTCATATTTTCACTGTCCATCATTTGACCTTTCTTTTTCGATCTTTTCAAAGATATCATCAATAAGATGAGGCTTTTCATTTTTGAAATCTTTACAAAATGACAGTTTCGGCGTAAATTTCATTGATATTCGTTTCGCGAGCTCTGTCCGAACAAAACTCTCGGCACTTTTAAGCCCTTTTTGTATTTCTTTTTTATCCACCGTTTCATCAAACACGGTATAAAATATTTTCGCGGCCCTTAGATCTTTTCGCACTTCGACTCTATTGACCGTCACATGATCGATACGCGGATCACTGATCTCTTGGCGTAAAATATCCGCGATATGCCTCATTAACACGCGCGACACTTTATCTGTTCTCTCAGTCATTCGGCACTATCCTTTCTCTTAAAATTCAAAAATTTCACAAAACACCGCCATAGTTCCTTCACACTTTCGAGCGGGCGATAATCTGTCTAAGATATTTAATTTCGTCCTTTTTGGTTGCTATTTTCCCGTCCAATTTTTCACGGAGTAGACAGCGCGAAAGTTCCGTGTAACGCGGACCGGGATTTACACCTTCCTTCTTTATATCATATCCTTTTGTTTTAAGCGTCATATTATCTAAGTTGATAAAAAAATTTTCAATCCGGTTTTTCGCTTTTTCGGTTCTTACTTTTGCCATTACATAAAGTATCTCTTCATGAGAAAGCGGTTTTAAAAGAGTGTATATTCCGCTATGCGTCATCTCTTCGCGTACGGAAATCTTTTTAACGGTCTCCTCGGCCAATGCTTTATAACTTTTCAATTTCAGGCTTTCCACCCGCGTAAAAACAAATTTTTCCAAAACTTCAGAAATTTCTCCGGAAGAAAGCTTCTCCAGCATCACCATAAGATATACAAGCCACACATCCGTTTTTTTGCCGGGAGCACATATTGTTTTATACCATTTAACGCGTTTTTTCAATTTATTAAACGTCACAGATATGTCTCTTCTAAGTGAAAGAGCCCGATGAATAAAACGCAGTTCATGAAGTTCTCTCATCCGAAAAATAGCTTTTTCGGGATGCTCTTCCTTTAGGATCAAGATCAGTTCAGCGCGAATACGCCGGCTTTCCGTCAGGCTGAACACATCCTTCCGCGCCGCTTGCGCGATAAGCTGTAGAGTACGCTTTTCGATCTTAAAAGCGAACCTTTGCTCAAACCGAACGGCACGGAAAATACGGGTCGGATCGTCAATAAAACTTTTATTGTGCAGTACTCTTATGACGGCTTTTTTTAAATCTTTTTTCCCGTCAAAAAAATCTATAAAAAGACCGAAGTTTTTTTTATTAATATTCACGGCCATAGCGTTTATCGTGAAATCCCGCCGGTAAAGATCTTCTTTCAAAGAACTGAATTTCACCGTCGGAAGAGCGGCGGGTTTTTTATAGGTCTCTTCGCGCGCGGAAGCGATATCAATTTTAAATTTAGCGCTCTCGTCTCGCGCGAGAGGTAACCACTTCGGCCTTTCCATCACAATTGTTCCGGTCCCGAATTTTTTATGCCGCACCACTTTACCTTGAATTTTACAGGCAAGCTGTTCCATGAACCGGATAGCGTCTCCCTCGACCACTATATCCAGATCGTTATTAACCGCCCCAAGTAAAAGATCCCGAACAAAACCCCCGACAAGAAACACCGCGAGATTCGATTTATCCGCTTCCAGTCCAATAACTTTTATCAGCCCCATAAGTTTTTTGGGAAGCATCCTATTTAATTCGTTAGAAACATTCAATATTTTCTCCATATGCCATTACCGATCAACGGGCGCGCAGGGCCGCCCCTACGAACGACCAACAACCCTTCACTCCGCCAATATCCTCGTAGGTTGGTAGTGCTCTTTACTACCATCCTACGAGGTTGTTGGCGGACGATTAATCTTTAACGATTCATACGGGCGCGCGCAAGGGCCGCCCCTACGAAATACCTACAACCATTCACCATAAACCTTTACGCTCTCGGGTGGAACTTCTGATGAATTTTCTGCAATTTTTCTTTATTCACA
>CAYPYT010000010.1:0-18557 GCA_964415105.1 uncultured Planctomycetia bacterium
AATCAATCGCCGAATTCCTTCGAGAAAAACATCTTTAAATAAATGTCCTTAAGGGTAAAATAGGAACGTCACTCATGCATGTTCGGCTAAGTTTTTATTTACCTAATTTAATGGGAGACGTCCCTATTTATAGGACTTGGAAAACGATTTTGTTTATATTTGCTATGTCTATCGTTTCTTTTTGGTCGATAAGGAACATTTTTTTACTTTCTATTGCTAACGCGCTAAAGGCATTTTCTGCCAAGAGTCTCATTGTATCCGGACCGACGGTCGGGACATCCCATCTTGTGTCCTGCTTGGGCCGGCTTACTTTTACCATAACACATCCGCGCCCGGCAAACGTTCCGGCTCTTTTTATCGCTGAATCCGTACCTTCGATCGATTCCACGGCAACCACGGTTTTATCTTTCACGATCACCGTTTGCCCAATATCCAGTCCCGCGATTTGTTTTGCCATACTGCATCCGAAAGCTATGTCTTCGGAGACCTTCTCATCCGGTCGGATAATACTTAAAACACCTTTTTCCGGCATAAGATGCGCCAGATACTCTTTGCCGTCTATAACTTCTATCCCTATTTTTTTAAGATGCCTCGTAATTTCTTCTAAAATAGAATAATCTTCACGGGTTTTTAATTTCTTAAGTGTACTTTCCGCTTCAATATCGTATTTTTCATTAAACAGCGCTTTTTTTTCCACTTTGCCGAGAAGCGCTAAATGGCGGATTCTTTCTTTAACTAACAGAAACGCGAATTTTGTGTATTGTCCAATCTTAAGCCAATATACTTTATCCGCTTGCCGTTCAATTTTTTCGTCAGCCATGCCTGTAAGCGCGAATACCACCACCTTTTCATGGCGGGCATTTGCCTGCTTAATAAATTCCAAAGGAAGACTCCCTCCGCCTGCTATTAATCCTATTTTTTTCATAATTTTTTTACCTATTCAGCTTCCCCTGAATTAACCCGCGAGGTTAAATTGGTAAAGCCGCGCGCGGCGGCGTCATACTTTGCTTTTAGAAACTATACTGAACATCAGGTCCGCTTCTGTAACAACTTTACCGTCAACGCTTGCCTCCCCATGAGTCTGCACGATGTTTTCCCTCACCCGTTTTGTTACCGTTACGTTAAAAAGAAGCTGATCTCCCGGAACCACAGGTTTACGAAACTTCGCGTTATTGATCGTCATAAAAAAAGCTATTTTTTCTTCGTCACTGCCGTCGATCAACGCGAGGATACCTCCGGTCTGGGCAAGCGCTTCAATTATGAGCACTCCCGGCATAATAGGTTCCTCCGGAAAATGTCCTTGAAAGAAGAATTCGTTCATGGTCACATTTTTAATCGCCTTTATCCACTCCGCTTCTTTATAGTCTATTACTCTATCCACTAAAAGAAACGGATATCTATGCGGGAGACGTTTCATGATCTGTTTAATGTTTAGGGATCTACTTTCCATAATTTTTCTCCTTTGTAATTTTACGCGCGTATTTTTCATATATTTTTCTCATCATTTTGCCGTTTATCTTATGTCCTGATCTTTGCGCCTCGACCCGGCCGATTATCGGCTGTCCCAGCAAATACAGGTCTCCCACAAGATCCAATATCTTGTGTCTGACGGGTTCGTTGGGAAATCGTAAAGTAGTCCCCACGGGGCCGGTTTCGTCCAAAACAAGCGTGTTCTCATATGTAGCGCCGCGTCCCAGTCCCGCCTTCAAAAGAGCTTCCGCTTCCGCTTTTAAACAGAAAGTACGCGCGGGAGCTATTTCTTTTTCAAAACAATCACGCTCCGGATAAATTGTAAAAGTTTCACTTTTTATCACGCCGGGCCCGTAATCGATGTGATATGAAACGCTGAACACTTCATCGGGAAAAATCGTAAGCTTGCCGGTCCCCTCAGAGACTTCTTCTTTTTCGGAAATTTTTATAAACTCTCTCGGGGCGGACTGCTCTTTAAGCCCCGCGCTTTTCAGCTTTTTTATAAATTCCAAAGAACTTCCGTCCAAGGCCGGCAATTCCGATCCGCTAAGTTCAACAATAATATTGTCTATTTCCAAGGTCCAAAGCGCGGCTAAAAAATGTTCAACAGTCTGGATTCGGCAGGCTCCGTCAGCGGAAGAAAGCATACTGCGCCGGTCTCCGGATGAAAACAGCGCGTCTTTAAGAGCTATAACCGGAGATGCTTCAAGATCCGTTCTTTTAAAAAGTATGCCGTCGCTTATACCCGCGGGTTTACACCAAAGGCGCACTTCCTCCCCTGTCTGCAGAGCTTTCCCCTCGAAACTTATTTCTTTTTCTATTGTTTTTTTGTTCATTTTTTTCGGATCTGTATTTTAAGTGGTCTTTTCTAGGGCGGACACTTGGGTCCGCCCCTACGAAGTTGAGTTTGTTAGCGAAAGTTTATGTTTTAAGAACCCTTTTTCAGGGCGGACACTTGGGACCGCCATTACGACGTTGCTTTTGTTAGCGAAGGTTTATGTTTTAAGAACCCTCTTTCAGGGCGGACACTTGGGGTCGCCCCTACGAACAGAGGGGACTCTCAACACAAAGGCCAACATCCTGCATCGAGAATATTGGCCTTTATTAAATTCTGACGCGGTTATTTTTCTTTATTAAGTTTTTCGATCACTTTTTCCGTAAGTTCAAATTTTTTGTCCGCGTACATAATGTTTCGTGAATCAAAAATATAATCATATCCGCCGACTTTACCCATATTCTCAACCACTTCCTGAATATCCTCAACAACCTCTTTAAACATATCATTTTCTTTGCCCAAAAGTTCCTGTCGGGCTTCTTGCTCAAAATCCTGTATTTCAAGCGATTTGTCGTTTACCTGTTTCATCTTTTTTTCTTTTGCCTCGCCCGCTAACATTTCCGCTTCATCCCTCATTTTAGATATCTCTTCTATCATTTTGTCGCGTTTTATTTGACGCTCCTCGGTCAAATCATCGATACTGTCTTTCATGGCTTTGGTTCTATCATACTCATAAAAAGCTTTTCTTAGATCGACATACCCCACTTTGCCGGTTTCGGCCATAACGAAAGAGCTTTTCATCGAGAAAATAACAAACATCACCATAAACACAACAGCTATTTTCATATTCAACTTTTTCATCGTGTTTTCTCCCTGTTTAAGTTTTATCAAAACGTCAAACCGCTCTTAAAATCCGTGACTTACACTAAAATAAAACTGTCCTTCTTTTTTGTCGCCTTCATTATCGTTCAGCGGATACCCATAGTCAAGTTTTACGGGTCCGATAGGAGTTTTTACCCGCACTCCGACCCCGACACCCTGCTTGTATTCGGAATCCGAAAACAGACTGCTGAATTGTGTTGTTACATTTCCGACATCATAAAAGACCGCGCCCTTTATTAATCTTTTAAAAACCGGAAAAGTAACTTCCGCGTTCCCCAGAAGAAGCGCTTTGCCTCCTACAACTATATTTTTGTCACGCGCGTCTCTCGGTCCGACACCTCTTTCTTTATACCCGCGTATGGTTGTCGCGCCGCCGGCATAAAACCTTTCATATATCGGAACCTTATCGGTATCGGCATAATTTTCAACAACACCTCCGCGGCCGGAAAGCTCCAAAACTACGTTGTCAACAATGCTGTGATAATAGTTGGAATAACCGTAAAATTTATAAAAATCTCTATCCCCTCCGATAAATCCTCCGGCATTTTCCAAGGAAAAGCCCGTCATAAGACCTTTTGACGGAGAATATTTATTATCGCGCGTGTCATAGTTCAAACGCCAGGTCAATCTGCTCAAAATATTTTCGCCTCTTTCATCTTTAAGATCATTGCTGACATCGTCAGGCAGTTCACTTATTTTTACTTCTTCAAGATTGTACAATAGACCCGTGTTCACCTCATCGGTTAGATCCTTACCAAGCCTTAGAGATCCGCCTGTGCGCCTTTCCGCGTAATCATATCCGGATTCTCCGAACTTTTTCTGTTCGTTTCGATAAAGATCAAAGCCGAATAAATAAGGGTAATCAAATATCCAGGGATCCGTCCAACTGACATAATAATTGTTCTTGGCACTTCCGGCTTCGGCTCTTACAATAAGATCTTGTCCACTGCCGGTAAATGTCGGAAAATTTAAAATATCAAAATTACGCTGACGGATCTGCACAAACCCGATAAACGCGTCAACGGAACTATAACCGCCTCCCAAAGAAAAATCTCCTGTTTTTGTTTCTTTGACCGTTACATTCAGGTCTTTAACGTTTTTTATCTTGGTCGGTACCGTCTCGAAATAAACATCTTCAAAAAAGCCCAAATTATAAATACGTTCTTTGCCTTTTCTAAGCTGTTCACCATCATATTTTTCGCCCGGATATGTTCTTAACTCTCGGCGTATGATCCTATCCTTTGTTTTTGTATTACCGATAATATTTATCCTGCCGACATACGTCTCCTCCTTAGCCTGGATCTCATAAGTGAGATCCATACGGTCTTTTGCCGCGTCGTACTTATGAAGCAGATTCACTTCGGCATCCATATATCCTTTGTCATAATAGAGCATTCTTATTTTTTCAACATCTTCTTTTATTTTTTCATAGTCAAAAGTATCTCCGGGTTTTAAATTTATTTTTTTGTTCACTTCTTTCTCGGGAAAAACCAGATTACCTTGAACCTCAAGACTGCCTATGAGGTATTTTTTTCCCTCTTCGACAACAACGATAACGACAATCTCCTCTTTATTCTTTACATCTTCCGTTTTACCGGTAACCTTCGCGTCAAGAAACCCTTTACTCCGATAAGCGGCTCTTATTCTGTCCAAATCCGCCTGAAATTTTTCTTCGTCAAACGCTCCTTTTTGGATAAACCAAAACGCGGGTTTCGTCGACATGTATTTTCTAATATCATCGGAGGAAATATTTTCGTTTCCTTCCACTTCCACGGATTTGATTCTGAGCGCGGCTCCTTCATTTATCACAAAGGTAACTACCGCTTTACCTGTCTCCGGATCGGTTTCCACTTCATATTTGACGTTAACCCGGCTGTATCCTTCTTCCGTGTAATAATTTTTTATTTCCGCGGCATCCTGCTGAGCAAGATGAAAATCTAAAAGAGTTCCTGTTTTTGTAACTATTTTTTGTTCCAGTTTCACTTTTTTTATACGGGAGGCGCCTTTGAATTCAATTTTTGAAATGATCGGTTTCTCGACTACCGTGAAAACTATTGTTACGCCTTCCTCGTGGAATTTGGTTTCAACAAATACGTCGGAAAAATAGCCCATAGCGTACAGGCGTTTTAATTCCTTGTTCAGCGCGCTTTTTTCAAAGTCATCGCCCTTGCGCAATTTGATCTTGTTTAAAATAGTCGTCTCGCTGATGGCGCTATTTCCCTTTATTTGGATATCAACAATTTTTTTTCCGCCGGAGGTATCGAGCTGCGCCCGCGCGGGAAGATGAAACATAACGCCTGCCATCACAAAAATGGAACACATTAGCAATAATCGTTTTTTCATCAAAAACCTTCTTCCTCTTTTTGTATTCTGGACAAATTACTAAACTTCGTATATTCCGGCAAGAAAGCGAGTTTTATCGAACCTACCGGCCCATGTCTTTGCTTGGCAATTATCAATTCCGCCATACCCTTATTTTCTTCGGTCGGATTATAATATTCCTCTCTCAAAAGAAGCATAACCAAATCCGCGTCTTGTTCAATAGCCCCCGATTCTCTTAAGTCGGAAAGTTGAGGTCTGTGGTCAGCCCTTTGTTCTACAGCCCTTGAAAGCTGGCTTATCGCTATAAGCGGCACGTTCAATTCACGCGCCAAAGCTTTCATGGAACGGGATATTTCCGATATTTCCTGCTGGCGATTCTCGTTTCTCACCTCGCCTCTCATAAGCTGAAGATAGTCTATGATGATCAATTGAATGTCATGCTGGGCTTTTAACCTTCTCGATTTCGCCCTTATCTCAAGAGCGGATATTCCGGGAGTATCGTCTATGAAAATGGGTGATTCGGAAAGTTTTCCCGCCGCGGCGACAAGTTTCGGCCAATCCGACTGCGCGAAAAATCCCGTTCGTACTTTATGCGCGTTAACTCCCGCTATGGAACAAAGCATCCTCTGCGCGAGCTGTTCTTTAGACATTTCCAAACTGAAATACACGGAAGGAACTTTGGCTACAACTCCCGCGTATTCAAGCATGGAAATTGCCAACGCGCTTTTCCCCATGGAAGGCCGGCCCGCGAGTACAAGAAGATCCGACTTTTGAAGCCCGGCAGTCATTACATCCAGATCATGAAACCCTGTTGGTATGCCGGTAATATTTTCTTTACGCTGATACAATCTGTCAATCGTTTCGATACTTTCTTTGACGATATCTTTCATTGAAGAGATCGTCATATTTCTTTTCTGAGACGAAGTAATGTCAAAGATCAGTTTTTCCGCCCGATCCAAAAGGCTGTTAACTTCGCCGGAAGGTTCGAAACTTTCGCTGACAATTTTAGTCGCGGTATTTATCAATCGCCTTAAAAGATATTTTTCACGTACAATTTTGGAATAATGGTTGATGTTGGCGGCTGTGGGAATGCTGTTCGCGAGTTCTGAAATGTATACGGGACCGCCGACATTGTCCAAAACATTTCTTTTTTTCAATTCTTCGGTAAGAGTAACTATATCGACAGCTTCATTTCCGTCGTAAAGTTTGATTATAGCTTGGAATATCTGCCGGTGGCTTTCTGAATAAAAAGCGGTCTGCTCTAAATGTTCTACGGCGCTTGAGATCGCGTCTCTATCGATAAGCATTGACCCCAGCACTGCTACTTCCGCTTCAAGATTCTGTGGAGGTAATTTTTCAATAAGTGTTTTAGGAATCATTGTGTTTTTTCGGCAAGGACCGGATACTCTTGGAAAAACTCTATCATTTTTTAACGATCCAGATTCTCGCCTCGGCCTTAACTTCCGGATGTAGCCGGATCTCAATGTTATAAACTCCGAGCGCTTTTATCGGTTCTTCCAAAACTATTTTTCTCTTATCGATCTCAAGACCTTCGACTTTAAGAAAATCGGCTATCATTTCAGACGTTACGGAACCGAACAGTTTATCTTTTTCGCCCGCGTCGACAGAAATGGTAAATGAACCCGCTTTTATCTTTTCGGCAAGCGCGAGGCATTCGTCTTTGATCTTCTGTTCCCGCCGGCTCGCTTCCAGTTTCTTTTGCTCGAGTATTTGAATCGCCCCTTTATTGGATTCAATGACTAATTTTCTAGGAATTAAATAATTCCGGGCGTACCCGTCTTTTATTTCCAACTCGTCTCCGATACTGCCCAATTTTTCTATATCTTTCATTAAAATCACTTTCATGACGCTCTCCTCGGTCTTCTGCGCGCGAGTCCCTCTTTTATCTTCACAAAAGGAAGTAAAGCCGCGATCCGCGCCCTCTTAACGGCGCGGGCAACCATCCTCTGATGTTTAGCGCAATTACCGGTAATGCGGGAGGTTATGATCCTTCCTCTATCGGATACGAATTTATTCAACAGATCAACATCCTTGTAATCAAGAGCCTCAACCTTATTCCGGCATAATCGGCAAGGTCTTTTTTTTAGAATTTTTCTGGGTTTTTTTAATTCTTTCTTTTTTTTCATAATTTTCCGCTCACTTGTTATTTTTCTACAGTCTAAAGCGACTGTCTATCTTCTTTTTAATGAAAATTCCGAGTTTTTAAAACGGATTTTGCCCATCGCCCGATTCCGCTCCCACATCTATGGAGTCAACCCCATTATAGCTTTCTTCGCTCTCTTCCGCTTTCCCCGATTTAGAGGCGCCTTCAAACGGAACGTCTCTTTGGCTTTGCTGTGTTTTGTCACGCGTACCAAGAAACTGCACATTCGTCGCGACAACATCCATCGCGTTTCGTTTCTGCCCTTCCGGAGTCTCCCACGTTCGAGATTTTAAGCGCCCTTCCACTAAAACGGCCCTTCCTTTTGTAAGATATTCTCCGCAAATCTCGGCCATTTTACCCCACACAACCACACGAACAAACGAGGTATCCTCTTTCCGTTCGCCGGCGGTGTCCTTATATGTCCTATTAACCGCTACGGAAAAATTAACTACCGCCGAACCGCTAGGAACATATCTTAGTTCCGGATCTCTTGTTAAATTTCCCATTAAAAAAACTTTGTTCATACTGGCAGCCATATCTCATCCTCCGTTGTTTAGTCGGCAGTCAACAATTATACGCCGGCCCCCGGCATATTCCTATCCTGAGAAGATCCATTTTCCCCGCCCCAAGCCCTCTACTCCGCGCTTATTAAGCCGATAAATCTATCAACGACCGCAACACATCGGTGTTTATATTAAACATTCTCCGCATTTTTTCCATGCTTTTGGGCATCGCGGAAAAAATAACCTCGTAATATATACCGCTGTTGTTTTTTTTGATGGGATACGCGAGATTTTTTTTGCCCATCATAGTGTCTTTCAGAATTTTACCCGAATTGTCGCCAATAACCGCGCCAATACCGCGCTTCACCTCATCTATCGCCTCCAATTTTTCAGGAGCAATAATGAAGAGTCCCGTGTATGATCTTACTTTTTCCATATTTTACCGCCAATTTAATAGTTTAATTATTATGATTTAATCTCCAAATGTTAACACAAATCCCAAATACAATCAAGAGTTATTTGCTATTAAAAAGTCCTCCACTATACTTTTTGATAGCAGACCAGAGCCGCTTGGGAGAAGTTTTGTTCTCTAAAACTTATCCCACATCCGGGCGGCCGGACTATGTCACATCATACCGCTTCATAACTTTTATTGTTTCTGAGGAGGTAAGCCATATTTCCGCGGCCATAGCGGCATTTTGCACCGCTTCTTTAATAATTCCCCGTTCGTCAGGCGGAAACGCCGCCAATACATATTTCGACATATCTCCAAGCGCCGCGCCTCCAATACCTACTCTTAATCTGGCAAAATCCGGACCGATCCTGTCTATTATCGACTGAAGGCCGTTATGCCCTCCCGCGCTTCCCTTTTCCCTAAACCGGATACTTCCCAGAGGAAGATTAAAATCATCACTTATCACCAATAGATCCTTTGTCTTATTTTCCGCTTTAGAGGAAAAAACCGAATATAAAGCTTCTCCGGATAAGTTCATGTACGTCGCCGGCTTAAACAGCATAGCTTCTCGCCCTTTTATCCGGCCGATACCGTATATTCCTCCAAATCCTTTTTTCTTTAGACGGATCCCGCACTGCTCAGAAAGAACTTTAATTACCATAAACCCGACATTATGTCTGGTGCTCTTATACCTCAACCCGGGATTTCCCAACCCAACTATAATTTTCATTGTATCGCCTGTGAGTTTTACCTTTTTCCGTTCCAATTCATCTAGGGAAAATCGGCGCCGGGTGAAAAACTTTATTATTTTTTTTCCGGAGTTTCTTCCTGCGCTTCTTCGTCTTCTTCTTTCTTGCCCTTCTTAATAATTTCCGGCTCTGTCCCTTCTTCTTCGGAAACTTCCGGCTCCTCTTCTTCTTCCACCTTGGGTATATGTACGGAGACAACAACCTTTTCGGGATCTTCCAAAACATGAACATCCGTCGGAAATTCCACATCCTTAATGTGAATGGCGTCTCCCACATGTAAGTTATCGACATGCACAATAATGTGTTCCGGGATCGCTGTCGGCAGACATTCAATTTCAATTTCCCAGAGCACCTGTGTCAATACCCCTTCTTCTTCTCTGACTCCGACCGCTTCACCTTTCGCGACAACCGGCACATTTACTTTAAGTTTCTCCTTAAGAGAAATCTCATGAAAATCGACATGCACAACTTCGTCACTAACCGGATCAACTTGAATTTCCTGGACAATAACTGTTTTTTTCAGTTTTTTTTCGTCACCTGTTATGTCCATGTTTATGATAGCGTTCTCTCCGGCTTCCGTATGAAGGGCTTTCCACAGATCTCTTTTCTCAACCTGAACACTAACTCCCTTCTTTCCGCTTTTGTATACTATCCCGGGCACACTACCGGCTTTTCTCACCTGTTTACACCCGCTTTTACCAAAATGTTCCCGAACAATTCCTTTTAAAATGATCTTTTCCATTTATTTCACCTCTCCTTATTTTTGTCTCGCGTTTTTTTCTCTTCGATGCTGTTTCAGATATACAATCATTTTCTGTATTTCGTATACGGGCGCGCACGCGGGTGCGCCCCTACGATATTAAACCGCCGCTATTCAAACAAAGCGCTTACCGATTCTTCGTTATGTATGCGCCTTATGGCTTCTCCGAGCAGTTCGGCAACGGACAATTGAACAATTTTATCCGATTGTTTGGTTTTATCCAAAATTATCGTATCCGTTACGACTAATTTTTTAATTTCGGATTTGTTTATCCTTTCGATCGCGGGTCCGCATAATACCGCGTGCGTGATAGCCGCGAAAATATCCCGCGCTCCGTTCTTTTTAAGAGCAAGCGCCGCTTCAGACAAACTTCCCGCGGTTGCCGCAATGTCGTCCACCATGATAACATTTTTGTCTTTAACGTCACCCATAATATGCATCACTTCCGCTTTTCTGTCATTGATGCGTCTTTTGTCGACTATAGCCAAATCCGCGTTAAACCGTTTCGCGTAAGCTCTGGCCATTTTTATCCCTCCGACATCAGGGGAAACAATCACAACGTCTTTCATCTTCTTTCGTTTAAAATATTCTTCAAAAATGCTTATGGCATACAAATGATCTAACGGAATATCAAAAAATCCCTGAAGCTGACCGGCATGTAAATCTATTGTAAGCACTCTGTCCGCTCCCGCGCGAGCGAGCAGATTCGCGACAAGTTTCGCCGTAATGGGTACTCGAGGCTGATCTTTTCTGTCCTGCCTGGCATATCCAAAATACGGAAGAACCGCGGTAATTCTGCGCGCGGACGCCCTTTTCATCGCGTCGATCATTATTAGAAGTTCCATAAGGTTTTCATTCGCGGGATGTGAAGTGGACTGCACTAGAAAAACATCTTTCCCTCTGACATTCTGATTGATCTTAACGCAGGTTTCCCCATCACAAAATCTGCCGACATCTATTTTTCCGGGCTGAACAGCCAAAGCGCCGCAAATATCTTTCGTCAGCTTCGAGCTCGTATTTCCCGCGAAAACCATCAACTTATCCATTATGATCACTCCCTGTTTTATTAAATGACAAAAAAAGATTCACGGGCGCGCGCTATCCGCCCCCCCCACGCGGATGACCAACAAACTCCGCCAATAACCTCGCAGGTTAGTGGTGCTCTAACCGTCGTTTATCCTCTTAATCCATCGTAGGGGCACGGCATGCCGTGCACAAGGTTGCTGGCGGACAATTCACCTTTTATACGGCCGGGCGGGCACCCCCATCACTGTTTCTCCCGCTCCTACATCTTTATTTTTTGTAACAACGCTCCCGGCTCCTATTTTCGCGCCTTTTCCGATCTTTACCGGCGCGACAAAAATCACTCCGACTCCGATAAAAGCATCATCTTCTATTTTTGTACAGAATTTATTCTTACCGTCATAATTTGCCGTAATTACACCCGCTCCTATATTCACTCTCCTGCCGACTATCGCGTCCCCGAGATACGTATGATGTTTCACCCGCGTTTTAGCTCCAATCTTTGTCCGGCAAATCTCTACAAAATTTCCTATTTCAACTTCTTCGGAAAGACGGGTTCCCGGACGAAGTCTGGCAAAAGGTCCGATACGGCAGGCGCTTTTTATTTCAACATCCTCTTCTATGACCGTATTTGGAAAAATCACGGTCTCTCTGCCTATAATCGCCGATTCATCAATATACGTCGTTTCAGGGTCGACTATTGTAACACCTTTTTCCATTAAGCTTTCGATCTTTTTCTTGTTTATTACAGCGTTCACCCGTGCCAAATCTTTTCTTGAATTTATTCCTATGGCTTCTTCCGGATCGCAGGCGGCCGAGACCACTTTTTTCCCGCGCGTTACGAAAATATCCACAACGTCTGTCAGGTAAAACTCTTTTTTCTTTTTGTTAAGCTTGATGCCGGAGATAAACTCTTCAAGCCCCTCCCGGGCGAAACAATAAGTCCCGACATTTATTTCATTAATTTTCTTCTCTTCCGAAGAGGCGTCTTTTTCTTCCCGAATCTCCGCTATGTTTCCATCCGCGCCGCGTACGATCCGACCGTATTGGCCCGCGTCGGGCAACGAAGAAGTTAAAACCGCGCAATCCGCTCGAAGAGCCGAATGCCGCTGAAATAAAGCCCTGTAGGTCGCGCTTGATATAAGCGGGGTATCACCGCAAGTTACCAGTACATCATTCTTTTTAGGAACACACCTTAAAGCCTGTTTCAAAGCGTCTCCCGAACCCAGAAGTTTTTCCTGTTTAACAAACTTTATTTTTTTTGATATCAAAGAACTTTCTATTTTCTCAGCGTCATATCCAACAACCGTTATTATATCCGTTATATCCGACGCTTTAAGATTTTCGATCACCCGTTCCAGAATCGTCTTAGAACCGACCTTATGTAAAACTTTCGCGGTGCCGGATCTCATTCTGGTTCCCATACCAGCCGCAAGAACAACCGCCGTAATATTGTTCATCTTTTCCGTTTCCTCGTTTTTTTTACACAAATCTCTGATCCGTCCGTTTATCGTGTAACCATTCACTATTCATACGGGCGCGCGCCGAGACCCCGCCCCTACAAAAACCCAACAAACCCCGCCAATATCCTATTAATCCATCGTAGGGGCACGGCATGCCGTGCCCCTACAAGGTTGCTGGCGAACGATTCACCAATAATGGCTGGCGGGCAAGGACTCGAACCTTGACGAACAGCTCCAAAAGCTGCTGTGCTGCCATTACACTACCCGCCAATATGGTAAATAGTTGAAGAGCTCGCGCCGGAAGCAGGCAACCTTCACCAATTACAGTTCAATATCACTTCCGTCCGCCACATTAATGGTTTCTTCCACACGCGCGGCTTCTTCGGGTGGCAATTCGGGAGATTGTAATAAAATGTCTTGATCTTCCTCTTTCGTCCCATCCCTCGCGGGATTCTCGGGCACGCTTGCGGCTTTTTGTTCTGTTCGCGCATTTTCTCTGACCGGTACGTCACTATCCTTGTACGCTTTCAAAATCTGTTCCTGTATATATACTCTGCAGTCTTGAGTTATTGGATGCGCTATATCCATATGACTGTTAACTTTTTCATTTTCAGCATGGGAAAGAATGACCGGTTCTTTTAATTGCTGGCCGCACTGATTACAAAATTTACTGCCTACAACATTTTTAAATCTGCATTTTGGACAGGACTCAACCGCTTTTCGTGAAGGCATTGCCACAAAAAGACCGCTATTGCCCTGTATAACTTTAACATTCCTTACAACAAACCAGTCATCAAATGTCATTGTCGCGAACGCTTTAAGTTTGCCGTCTTTGCTTTCTGTCGGGAAAATTCTAACCTCCGTGATTTTCATTCGACACTCCTTTCTCTGGAAATTGACCCGCGCCGAAAACTCTGGAACCCGGGCAACGTCCGCTACAAGCGTTTTTACCACCAATCTCGTAGGGGGGCGCGCTACTTTTGCTCCCTCATAAGGTTGGTAGTTAAAAGACAGGTAGGGGGTTTTTGATGAGTAGTTTTAATACGTACTCACAACATAAATCCGCCAATTTTCTTCTTTCGGGAATATGAGACGAAGCTTTTCCGCCGCGTTCTTCACATTTTTTTTATCAAAAATTCCAAAAACAGTAGATCCGCTACCGGATAAAAGCGTGCCGAGCGCGCCGGCATTTTTTAGTTCGTGAAAGACTTTTTTTAAAGCCGGAAATTCTTGTAATGCTATTGACTGCAAATCGTTACGAAGATTTTTTGCCGCATTTTCAATGTTTTTTTCCTTGGAAAAAGCGGTGACCATTCTATCAAGGCCTATATCCTTTGTCAAGCCAAAAGCGGAAAGCTTCGAATATATGTCTTTCGTTAATATTTCAAAAGGCGGAGTCACAAGCACATGCCATATTTTCTCGCGGACTCGAAGTTCGGTAATAATATCCCCCCGACCTTTCCCGCAGGCAAAACTTACATCATTCATAAAAAAAGAAACATCCGAACCTAATTCAGGAGCTATACCACAAAGCTCGGTTTTGTTAAGCCGTACGCCGGTAATTTTGTTAAGTCCCCGCAAGACCGCGGCCGCGTCGCTGGATCCCCCTCCCAATCCGCCTCCGGTGGGAATATTTTTTTTTAATTTTATTTGAAAATGATTGTTTGTTTTGGATCTTTCCTTAAACAGCTTAACCGCGCGCGCCATTAAACTTCCGGGGCCAACCGGAATGGACGGATCGTCACAGGTAATCCGCGTCTCGCCTCCCGACTCCTCTATGGCAATTTCGTCAAAGAGTGAAATTTTTTCAAAGATCGTCTCTATTTCATGATAGCCGTCATTTCTCTGATTAAGAACTTTGAGGTATAAGTTCACTTTGGCAGGCGCGGTAATAATCATGAAGTAGTCCTGATCTGTAAATAGTAGGGGCACATTGCATGTGCCCTTGGTAGTTCCGCCAACATCCTCTTAATCCATTGTAGGGGCACGGCATGCCGTGCCCCTACGAAATACCAACAACCTCGTAGGTTGTTAGCGGACGATTCACAGTTTCCGTTTTATTAGTTTTTCCGTTTCCCTTACAATATCGTCCCGAGTTAATCCAAAATGTTTATATAACTCGTCCGGTTTGCCGCTTACTCCGAAGATTCCGTTTATTCCCATAATCTTCATCGGGCACGGGCTCGCTTGGACAATAACTTCCGCGACAGCGCTCCCCATCCCTCCATAAACAGTGTGTTCTTCCACCGTTAAAATCGCGCCGGTTTCTTCCGCCGCGTTAATTATTGTTTCTTTATCGATCGGTTTCGGGGTATGAAGATTTATTACTCGAACATTGATTCCCTTGGACTTTAAAAGATCTGCCGCCTCGATCGCTTTTATAACCAAATGCCCGCACGCGATTATTGTAATGTCTTTTCCTTCGGTCATCACATCCGCTTTACCGATTTTAAATTCGGACAGGCGTTTTAATATCGGCACTTTAGCGCGACCTAATCTTAGGTATACGGGACCGGGAATTTCCACCGCCTGTTTTGTCGCCAAATTCGCTTCCTCCGAATCCGCGGGTACAACAACTGTCATATTGGGAATTATCCTCATCAGCGCGATTTCTTCCAGCGCTTGGTGCGTCGCCCCGTCTTCTCCGACGGAAATACCGCCATGGCTTCCGGCAATATTTACGTTCAGGTTCATATATGCCACTGATACTCTCACTTGATCCCACGCGCGACCGGAAGCAAAAGCGCCGAACGTGCAAGCGAACGGTATTTTTCCCGAAAGCGCCATTCCCGCGGCCGCGCTTATCATATCCTGTTCCGCGACTCCGAAACTGACAAAACGTTCCGGATACTTTTCCTTAAACCAATTCGCTCTTACGGACTCCGTCAAATCTGCCGATAAAACCACTACATTTTTATTGGTTTTTCCTAAATCGAGTAAAGCTTTCCCGAACCCGTCTCTGGTTGCCTCTTTTTTCACACCGTCTTCTTTCATTCATAAACTCCTTATCAGTTCGCCGCACCCCTTGCCATCCCGGGCTCGACCCCAGGGTTGACTCATGCTGTAATGTTTTTTACTAACATTCCACCATCCTCGTAGGTTAGCGGCGGCTCTTTACGCCGCTATCCTACGAGGTTGGTGGTGTTTTCCGAACGGGCACCATTAACACAATACCACGAGTTCAACCTCGTAGGATGGTATAATGCGGGCACATGCAATGTGCCCCTACACCGGTGAAACAACAATCTTCCTTCGCACCGCCTACCCGAAATATCCCGGCGGAGCCTGCACTACGTCTTTTACGGACAATTTTTTGTTACTGAAGTTACAAACATTTTGTTCGGTTATTTTTAAATTCACGTTTTCCAACTGATCTTCTAACATTAAAAAATCAAAGTTTTTGAATTTGTATCCCAAAACCACATCATTCGCTATTTTAAGGATCTCTCCAACTTTTCTTTGATTTTGGTTTCCCTCATTTTCGTTCACGTTTTGGTCCGCTATATTGAACTTAACAAGAAAAACTTTCATTTCATTCGTCGAGACAAAATCACTTTCCACGTTTTCATAATCGAAAAGTTTTTTCAAATCTTCTTCTCCCCGAAACATAAGTTTTATCCTGTTGGCAATCTGCGCCGCCAGAAACTCTTCCATCGTAATGTCTTTTAAGTAAAATTTGTCCCGCCAATATCCTATATCCGAAAGTTTCGCGGGCGGGCTTCTAAAAAAATCGTCCATTACACCTTGGCGCGTTTCTTCTTCCACGCTGAAATTGTTAAATATTTTTTCTATGGATCTTTCCTTTTTTGCCTGCGGAGTAAGATTGATCGTAAAAAGAGTACGTCTAAACGACTCGCTTCTTGAAATATTTTGGTACATCCCGAACTTTACGTCTGTGACATATTTTATTATTACAACCTGCAATTCCGGCAGTCTGGCGTCCTGTGCTATTACACAATAAAACTTTATATCCGCGTCAGTGCTAAGTACAACTCTTGAGGCAATGAGGAGGAGATTGCTGATCGTATCCCAAGCTTCGGAACTAATACCCAAACCCGCGTCAAGAAGCCCTTTCATGGGGTAATATATCCCCATAGTACTGCCTTTTACCGTAACTTCCACGTCCATATCATATTCAGCTTTACAAACGGTCTTTACAGCCTCCGGCAGTTTATCTTTGGGAAACGACGGAGTACCGCACCCTGCCGAAAAAAGCAAAACGCCACTTAACCAAAAGCAGAAGACTGCCCGGATAAAAATATTTTCAGATCCATATTTACGCAAGTTTATCCCACTTTTTTTCTTGGTCATCGCCCGGAGTTTCTTGTCCGGGAGATTCTTTTTCTCCGTACTCCGCGAAAATGGCTATAATTTCATCGTATTCAAGTTCTTCTCTCTGTAATAGTTCCGAGGCAAACCTGTCCAAAATCGTTCTTTTTTCCGCAAGCATATTTTCAACTTCCTTCAAACAGTCATTCATGATCTTGTTCGTGTCTTTATTTAAAGTCTCTCTGACACTTTCTGAAAGCTGTTCTTTCGGTATCGCGGTAAAGTCACCGATAAACCCCGTCTCCCCCATGCCCAACTGCCAAACTATGTTATGCGCGACTCCCATCGCTTTTTGAAAATCAGAACTTACTCCGCTGGTGGTAGTTCCGAACTTAATTTTTTCAGCCGCGTACCCGCCGAAGGATATCATTATGTCCGAGAGCAGATGTTCTTTGCTGTGGGAATGAAGCTCTTCTCTTTCCGGCGACCATACTACGCCTAACGCGCCTTTTCGCGGGATAATGCTCGCTTTAAAAACACTTTTTGACGGCGCTTTCAAAAACGTTGTTATCAAATGTCCTGATTCATGATATGCCGTCATCTCCCGTTCTTTAGGTGTTACAGTGAGACGATACTTGATACCGAGATCAACCCGTTCAAAAGCTTCACTGATCTCTTTGAGTCCTATTACAGGTTTCCTGTGCCGGGTCGCGATCAAAGCGGATTCTTTTACGATATTCGCTATATCTGCCGGGCTTTTGCCGACGGCTCGACGCGCGAGCCGCCCTAAATTGAGTTCGGTCTCAGCTTTAACTTTGTTAAGATAAAACCGGAAAAGTTCTTCCCTGTCATCTTGAGATGGTTTTGTTATCATGATCTTTCGGTCAAATCTGCCGGGCCTTAAAAGCGCCTGGTCAAGATGCTGTTCCTGCGCGTTAGTCGCGCCGATAACAACGATATTGTCGTCTTTCCCTTTAAGCCCATCCATTTCCGCGAGCATCTGGTTCAACGTGCTGTTAGTCTCCTGCCCTCCCATAAAACTATAAGTTCGGCTTCTTCCTATCGCGTCTATCTCATCGATGAAAATAATACATCCTCCGAACCCGTACGCCAAATCCCTCGCTCTTTTGAAAAGTTTCCTTACGCGCGAAGCTCCGACACCGACAAAAACTTCAACAAATTCGCTTCCCGACATCGAAATAAAAGGCATATTCGATTCTGTCGCTACCGCTTTGGCCAAATACGTTTTTCCGCATCCCGGGGGGCCCAGCATAAGAAGCCCTTTGATTACACTGCCGCCCATTTTTTGCACCGCGGCTCTATCCTTTATAAGCTGAACGATTTCTCCCGCTTCTTGTTTCGCGTCATGCATCCCGATAACGTCATCCCATCTGATTGACACGTCTTTTCCTTTTATCGGCGCTTTATCCAATTTGGCAAATCCGCCGCGCATAAAAGTTAAATACATAAACACAAATATGCCGGCATGAATCCCGGCCATTATAAATTGCACCGGCATGGTCGCAATCGTCATCTTACGGTAAAATGACTCTAGGGACATTAACCCGATTACCGAAAGAATCAGAAGAATAACCACAATCGACACAACAATGATCATCGTCCGATACTGCCTCACATACATTTTAATTTTTCTCGTAAACATCAACATGATTTTTTCTCCTCTATGTTTGGTTGGTTCGTTGGTTCGTTGGTTGCACGTTGC
>CAYPYT010000011.1:0-11453 GCA_964415105.1 uncultured Planctomycetia bacterium
GTTACATGCTTTAGAACTTGAAATGGTGAGTACCTCGTGCTTGTGTGAAACTCGCGCGCGCGGGGGACAAGTTGCTATATAGGGGGCTATCTACATTGAAAGTGTGTTTTAAACTAATACAAAGGTGGTAAAATGGCACAAGTAAGCTTGAAGAATGTAGTTAAAATTTTTCCGGGTGGGGTGGTTGCTGTTAACAAAGTAAATTTCGGTGTAGAAAATAAAGAATTTATCGTGCTTGTAGGGCCTTCCGGATGCGGGAAATCAACAACTTTAAGATTGATAGCGGGACTGGAGACGATTTCAGACGGTGATATCTATATTGGAAACAGAAGGGTTAACACCATACCTCCGAAAGACAGAGATATTGCTATGGTTTTTCAGAACTACGCGCTTTATCCCCATATGACAGTGTATGAGAACATGGCTTTTGGACTGAAACTAAAGAAGTATCCGAAAGAAGAAATAGATTCGAGGGTAAAAGAAGCCGCCGGTATTCTTGGACTGGAAAAACTTCTTAACCGAAAACCCCGAGAACTTTCCGGCGGGCAGAGGCAAAGGGTTGCTGTTGGAAGAGCGATTGTACGTAAACCCATGGTTTTTCTGTTTGACGAACCTTTAAGTAATCTTGACGCGAAGTTAAGAGTGCAAATGAGGACAGAGCTCCACCGTCTTCATATTAAACTGCAGGCAACGATGATATATGTTACACATGACCAGACTGAAGCTATGACATTGGGTGATAGGATAGTTGTTATGAAAGACGGCATAGTTCAGCAGATTGATACGCCGACCAGCGTGTACAATTTGCCTGTGAATAAGTTTGTTGCCAGTTTTATCGGAGCTCCTCCAATGAATTTTTTAAACGGTAAGATCATAAAAAAAGAGGGAAAATTATACTTTGATGAAGGCAATTTTCGTGTGAGAATAGTTGAAGAGATGTTTAACCGGCTCGAAAATTATGTGTCAAAAGAAGTAATACTGGGAGTTCGACCTGAAGACGTATACGATAAGCTTTTTGTATCGGAAGCGCCTCCTGAAAACATAGTTACAATGACTTGCGAAGTAGTGGAACATTTAGGCTCTGACGTTTACATACATATGAACACCGGCAGTAATGTATTGGTCGCGCGTGTTTCAGGAGACGCGGATCCCGAAATAAATCAGGATATGGATATTGTTTTTGATATGAGTAAGGTTCATTTTTTTGATAAAACAACGGAAAGAACAGTTGTTTGACCTGAATTCGGCGGTAAAATATGGATAAAGAATGCTGAGATTTTTGAGGCAAAAAGCTTATGAAAAATCAAAGGCGGACTCGCCTTCAAGGCGAAATATTTTTGTAAGCCTTTGGAGCGAAAAGATTCGCGTTGTTTGTTATGGTCTAACACGCCCTTCGGGTTTTAAAAAATTTAAGTTTTTTATGACTCCCTTCACAAAAAGAAATTTCCTCAGACTTATTGTCGCGGGCCTTTCGATCGGACTTTTATACAGTCTAAGCAGATTTGTTCCTCTTTTGGGAGGACGCCTCCAGCATTTGGAACTTATTGTAATAAGCATCATGATAATGATGAGTCTCGTTGTTATGTTTTTCTGGAGTTTATTCGGAGTTATCGGAGGATTGGCTTCCTTTCTCATCACGATGCTCTTTTTGTATAGCCATCTCACAGATTTAGACCCCTACTATTATAGCGTGCTGATCATGGCCTTTTTCATAAGCAGTTTCATTGGATATTATATCTCAAAAAAGATCGGGACATCCGAACAGGAATATACCGTTTCAAAAGAAAAGGTTGTAGAAGATAGTAACCTTTTGCGGGAACATGTGAAAAATAGGTCTCGCGAAGTTTCAACAATGGGAAGCAAGATCGAAAGTCTTCTTAAACTCAAAAATATAGCGGATAGCTTAAGTGTTTCTCTTTCCGCGGACGAAATAATAAAAATTGTCACGGAAGAAACTTTTCGATTGTTCGGATCGGATAACAGGGTGCTTTTTTTTACAGTGCAGGAAGGAGAGCGGATACTTAAACTCGCGCAAGAGTTGAAAGAAAAATCCCGCCTGGAATTTAAGGTTAAAGGCAAGGGGCGGATATTCAATAGGTGGGTAAGAGAGAACATGAAGAGCCTTTTGGTGAAGGATGTAAAGAAAGATTTCAGGTTTTCCGTAAGTGATGACGATATTAAGGATGACGCGGTTTCCCTGATGATAAAGCCTCTCATTATTGAAGGCCGCGTACTTGGAATGCTAAGAGTGGATTCGCCCCGCGCGGACGCGTTTAGCCAGCATGAACTGCGCCTGATCGACATTATAGGGGAACTCGCGGCGGTTGCTCTGGAAAATACCAGGCTTTATCGCCAAACGGAAGAGTTGGCGATCAAGGATGGGCTGACGGGACTTTATGTTCACCGGTATTTTTTTGAACGAATCGAAGAAGAAATTAAAAGGGCGGAGATGGGGAAGAATACCTTCGCGCTTTTTATGGTAGACATCGATAATTTTAAGAAATTTAACGATGAGTACGGGCATATTTCGGGCGATATGGTTTTAAAAAGGATAGCTCGGAAGTTAAAGACAATTTCATCGGCGGGAGATATTGTCGCCAGATACGGTGGTGAAGAATTCGTGTTTTTAGCGCTTGATTGTGATAAGAAAAATGCCGCGCGTTTTGCCGAGGAGATCAGAGAAGGGATAAGTACGAGTCCCGTGATTTTAAGACGAATGAAATGTTTTGTTACTGTTTCCGTTGGAGTCGCGCTTTTTCCTGAGGATGGGCAAAGTAAAGAGGAACTTGTGCGCTCGGCGGATGAAAGGTTATATAAAGCGAAAGCCGAAGGGAAGAACAGGGTATGTTCAGGATGAAACCGTTTCTTATTTTCGGCTTGAATTTCCTGCTCCTATTTGCCAGCTGGGTGTCTCACTTATCTCCGCGCGGAGATGAATACCTTACTTTGGTTATGATCCCGCTTGTGTTTATGATCCTGCCGTTCATCGTTTCATTGCCTTTTATAATTTGGGTTTTGGGGATAAATTTTACGATTTTTGTGTTTTACAATTTTATAGGTATTTTGAATACTGTTGATATTGCCGCTTTAACGCTTCTTATGTTCGCGCTTACGGGTGGCAGTTTTGTCGTTAAGGAGTTATACACTTCGTTCGCGATGTATTACAGGTTTGACATTTTAGATCGGAGGAGAAAATATAACGGTATTGTAAGCGAGTTGGAAGAGATAAACCGCCATGGGAGAAAAACGGAAAACGAATTGAGCCGCATTTCACGTCTTTACGAAATAACGAAACGTCTCGCGCCGGCGCTTAAATTTAAAGAGCTTCTTGACGTTTTATTTGATTTTCTCGAAGAAAACTTCAGATCTCAAGTGACGCATTTGATAACTGTTTCGACAGGGAACCTGCCGCGGGGAATATCCAAAAGCATAAAAGACGAAAAATATTATGAAAATAAAGATAAAGTTCTGAATTACGAGCGTGTAGTGGAGTATGTGAGTGGACATAAGTTCAAACCTTTTTTCATGGAACAAAATGATAATAAAAAATTTTTCAAATCGATGAAAATAGACGCGGATACGTTCATGGTCTTTCCGCTTTTTGTCGGGGATAAACTTTCCGCGATTCTCGCGATAGAAGGAACGACGGAAAATAATTTTAACAGGTTCGGGATCCTTATTCCGCAAATCGCGCTGGAACTGAGAAAAGTGGAACTATATGAGCAGGTGCAGAAACTTTCGATCATTGACGGTCTTACGGAAGTGTACTTGAGGCGGTATCTAATGACTCGTCTGGAAGAAGAGGTGGAGAGGGCGGGACGGCTTAAATTAAGATTTTCAGTCGCGATGATTGATGTTGATCATTTTAAAGAATGTAATGATACATACGGGCATTTAGCGGGAGATACGGTTTTAAAAAAGATATCGGAACGATTGAAGTGTTCCGTTCGGGAAGTTGACATGGTTGCCAGATACGGCGGGGAGGAATTTTGCGTTGTGCTCCCCGAAACCACAAAAAAACTTGCCTTAAGTGTTGCTGAACGATTACTCAGAGCCGTAGGATCAAACGATATTGACGCGAACGGAAAAAAAATAAAAATAACCGTAAGTGTCGGGGTCGCGACGTATCCTAAAGACGGTACGGATGTGGCCAGCCTTATAGACAAAGCCGATACTGCGCTTTATAAGGCTAAACGCAAAGGACGGAATGTTGTTTGCGGAGCGTAGAGGTAGTTCGTTAGCTCGTTGATTGTTAGTTCGTTAGCTTGTTGAGCGTTAGCTTGTTAGCTTGTTGATCGTTGGTTTGTTAGCTTGTTGATCGTTGGTTTGTTGGTTCGTGGTTAATTGTGGCAGATTTAAGATTCAAAAATTTTATTTATATGTTATACTAACAATCGGGATTACCCTTTAGACATAATTATACATAAAACGAAAGTGATTTCTTTGCGAAAAAATAATTTGATAATAATATTCTGTTTCGCGCTGTATATGTTTTTTTACGCGGCTCCCGCCGCGTTTCCCGCGGAAAATGAAGAACTTTCCGAGTTAATGAAGCCGGGCGAGCGCATCATTGTGGACGGCGATAAAGTCGAATATTTTGAAGAAAGCGGCAGGATTATTGCTGAAGGCGATGTCGTAGTCACCTACGGGGATGTAAAACTTACTTGCGACAAAATAGAGGTTAATACTGTCACCCGTAAAGCTTTTTGTACGGGTAAAGTAATTGTGGTCGATCCTAAAGGTACGCTTTCCGGTGAATGTGTGAAGTATGATTTTGCCGAGAAAAGAGGCGAAGTTCTTAGCGGTGAAATTAACGCGTTTCCGTGGTTTGGTGAAGCTGAAAAAACTTCAAGGGTCGGAGATAATGAGTTTGTTTTCTATAACGGATATGTTACCACATGTGATCTTGATAAGCCGCATTACCGTATAAAAGCGAAAGAAGTGCGAGTTTTTCCTGATGAGAAGATCATCGCGAAAAATGTTGTTTTTTATATCAATGAAGTCCCTGTCCTTTGGTTTCCATACTATTACCATCCTATTGTACAAAGCCGTTCAAAAGTCCAGTTTATGCCCGGACAAAGTACCGATTGGGGAAATTTTGTGCTTTCGTCATGGAGGAAATATATTGTCGGCGAAAGCCGGGTCGATATCGCTGTTGATTACAGAAGCAAAAAAGGTTTCGCGGAAGGCGCCAATTTTTATTACAGGATGGAAGACCTGAAAATGCAAGGGTTAGGCGAGGGGTTTTTCCGTATGTATTTTGCCCAGCAGAACGGCAAGTGGACGTATGATCCTACGCCTTTTCGTGATGAATGGCCTGACCCCAAAAAACGCGAAGAAGGCAAAAAAGTTAAATATGTTGAAAGGAAAATGTTTCAATGGAAACATCGCGTTGATTTTGACCCGTCAGTGGTCGGAATGATGGAATTTAATAAGTATAGCGACGAATACTTCCTGAAAGACTATTTTTATAACGAATATACCGAAACCGCGCTAATTCCGCAAAACTATATTTCCCTTACAAGCGCGCAGGAAAACTATTTGTTCGAAATTTCCGCTAATTGCCGGTTTCATCAGTTTGAGACCATTACCCAGCGTATTCCCGAAATGAAATTCACCATTCCTCAGCAAAAGATAGGGAGTCTGCCGCTTTATTACAACGCCGAGTCTTCTATGGTGATGTTTGATAAACAATACGCGAATAAATCAAGCCCGTGTGAAATCGTGAACAGGTTTGATTCTAAACACGAACTAACTTTACCGATAAATTTAAAATTGTTTGAAGTGACGCCTTTCGGCTGGTTCAGAGAAACGGCGTATAGCCGTACAATAAAAAGTCAGGATCTTACATGCCGTAACGCGGTCGGCGGAGGGGTTAACGTCTCGACGCGTTTTTACCGAATATTTGACCTTGACACGAATTTTTTAGACCTTGACATAAACAAATTGAGGCATGTTGTCGCGCCCAGCATCAGTTATAACCATGTTGAACAGCCTAATATTTATTCAAGTGAATTAATGCAGATGGACGCTGTGGATTCCATAACAAAATTGAACAATGTGACTTTTTCTCTGGAAAATAAGATACAAACTAAAAAACATGTCGGAGACGCGTTAAGTTCGGTTGATCTCGCGAGGCTTGTAATTAGTTCGGATTATACTTATCATCTGCAAAAAAACAAATGGGAAGCGGTTAAAGACGGTCCTTACCGAAAGCACGGCAGATTTAGTGACTTTACTTTTGATTTGGAAGTTGACCCGTATAGTTGGCTGTTTCTTGACGGTCAAATGGTGATTGACCGCAAAAGTCTGGCCGTCAAAACAGGCATGATCGAGGCTTCCGCTCAACCCTCCGATTCTTTCAGTCTGGCTATGGGGTACAGATATGAAAAAAAACAGCCGAATCCAAGAAACGCTTTTACTTTTGACGCGACCATAATCCCAAACCCAAAATGGAAATTCGGAATTTACGAAAGGTTTGACGTTCAGACCAGGATAATAGAAGAACAGCAGTTTACCGTTACCAGAGATCTTCATTGCTGGGAAGTTGAACTAAGTTATGATGTGGAGGGAAGCCGATTTTTTAAAGACCAGTATACCCTATGGCTGGCATTCAAAATAAAAGCCTTCCCGGATCTTCCGATTGGTCTGGATCGTTCGTTCAGCAGGCGTAAACCCGGCTCAGAGCGTCCCGGATTAGAAGCGTTATAATGCCGTGTACTTTGTGTAAATGTTCGTAAGGGCGGGTTCCAAACCCGCCCTTATTGTTTAATATTCGTTATATTTTAGGGCAGGTTTAGAAACTGCCCCTACGATTTTGTTCAAAAAAGGCTTTTTTGCGGGTATGCCTTGCGGGAGATTTATCTATGTGATATAATCACTGATTCCTACTCAGCTCAACGGTTCTAACCCGCGGAGTCGGAATTGGTGGAGATTTGGAGCGTTTTTTTTGTAAAGAGGAGTTTTGTTTGCTATGCGGCTTACGATAATAGGGGCGGGATATGTTGGTTTGGTAACAGGTACATGTTTCGCGGATTTAGGCAATGAAGTTATTTGCGCGGATAACGACGCGAGGAAAATTGCTCTGCTTAATGAAGGCGGGATGCCTATATATGAGCCGGGACTCGCGGAACTTGTAAAAAGAAACCGGCAAGACGGACGCTTGACTTTTACAACCGATATCGAAACAGGCATTAAGGATTCTGAAGCTATTTTTATATGCGTCGGAACACCATCCAGAGAGGATGGGAGCGCGGATCTTACCTCAGTCGAGAAAGTGTCGCGTGTCATTGCCGAACACATTGATTCATATAAACTTGTTGTCGAAAAAAGCACAGTACCAGTCGAAACAAGCGACTGGATAAAAAAAACGATAAATACGTTCAAAAAAAATGGATGCGAATTTGATGTGGCGTCAAATCCCGAATTTTTGAGGGAGGGTTCGGCGGTTAAAGATTTCATGAATCCGGATAGAATAGTGATAGGCGTTGAATCAAAAAAAGCGGAAAATTTATTGAGAGAACTCTATAGCCCTATTGAAACAAAGATAGTGGTGACGGATATTAAAGGCGCTGAGATCATTAAGCACGCTTCCAATTCTTTTCTGGCGACTAAAATTTCTTTTATCAATGCTGTCAGTAATTTGTGTGAAAGAACGGGTACGGACATAAACGCGGTTGCCGAAGGAATCGGCATGGACTCCCGCATAAACAAACATTTTTTGAAAGCGGGCGCCGGGTTCGGCGGGTCATGTTTTCCAAAAGATTTGAAAGCGTTTATTCATATCTCGGAAAAATTGGGGTATTCTTTTGATCTTTTAAAAGAAGTTGAGAAGATCAATGACGAGCAAAAGAGCCGTATCATGGTTAAAGTTAAGGATCTTTTGTGGAACCTTCCGGATAAAACCGTGGCGATATGGGGATTAGCGTTTAAACCTGATACCGATGACATCAGATCCGCGCCTTCGATGGAAATAATAAAGCGCTTAATAAAAGAAAAAGCTAAGGTAAGAGTTTTTGACCCGAAAGCTATGGATAAAGTCAAAACGGAAATTGGGGAAGATATAACATATTGCGAGGATATCTATGACGCGGCGCGCGAGGCGGATTGCGTGATACTTATGACCGAATGGAACGAGTTTAAAGAAATAGATTGGCATAAAGTTAAACAGGTTATGAAGAATCCTGCCGTTTTGGATGGAAGAAATATTTATGATCCTGAAAAACTTCGCCAGTTAGGTTTTAAATACACGGGTATAGGACGGCGGTAAATGAAAATAAAAAAAACAAGTGTTTATCTTGAACTGAAGAAAAAAATAAACAGTAAAAAAGCGGTTGTTACGGTTGTTGGATTAGGTTATGTGGGGCTTCCCATCGCCATTGAATTTGTTAAAAAAGGGTTTAGAGTAAACGGATTTGATCTGGCCGAGGCGCGAGTAAAAAAACTTAATAAGGGGATCTCTTACATCAATGATATATCGTCGGAAGAGATCGGAAAAATAAAAAAAAGCGGCAGGTTTCACGTTACAAAAGATGAAAAAGTTTTATCTGTCTCCGACGTGATCATTGTCTGCGTTCCAACGCCCTTAAGAAAAGTGAAAGAACCGGATATTTCTTTTGTTTTGGCGGCGTCGAAAACTTTAAAACGTTTTCTCCGCCGGGGACAGATCATCATACTGGAAAGCACAACATATCCGGGTACGACAAGAGACGTTATACTTCCGGCTCTTGAGGAAAGCGGGCTTAAGCCTGACGAAGATTTCTATCTTGCTTTTTCTCCCGAAAGAATTGATCCGGGCAACCCGAAATATGATTTTACCAATATTCCGAAGGTTATCGGCGCTTTCACAAAACGGGGGACGGAACTCGGAAAGTTGGTTTATTCCAACGTGGTCAAGAAAGTTGTCGGAGTTGAAAATCCGGAAGCCGCGGAAGTTACGAAACTTCTGGAAAATACGTTTCGTATCGTAAATATCGGTCTTATAAATGAATTCGCGACACTTTGCCACAAACTGAATATAGATGTGTGGGAAGTTATTGAAGCCGCGAAAACTAAACCGTTCGGGTTTATGCCGTTTTATCCGGGTCCGGGTATCGGCGGGCATTGTATACCGGCGGATCCCATGTATTTGTCGTGGAAGGCGCGTAAAGTCGGGTTCCAAACCAAGATGATAGATCTCGCGGCTAAAGTTAATCGTGAGGTTCCCGCGCATATTGTTGAAAGGGTAAAGGAAATACTTTCCGCCCGTGGCAAAAAACTTAAGGGCGCTAAGATCTTTATATTGGGTGTTACATATAAAAAAGACGTAAACGATCTCAGAGAGTCTCCCGCTTTGGAGATCATCGAGATGCTGAGAAAACGAAAAGTGTCCCTTAAGTATTATGACCCGTATATCCCGTATATAGACATTGGCGGAATTAAAGAAAAGGCATCTTTTGTCACAAAAACACTTCTTAAAAAGCAGGATCTTGTTTTAATTGTGACCGATCACAGCAAGCTTGATTATAAGATGATCGCGCTTGAAAGTAATTTGATATTTGACACTCGGAATGTTCTTAAAAGAAATAAAATTACGGGAAATAATATAATCAGGCTTTAAAAGGAATGGTTGAATGACCGAAAAATACTTAGTTACAGGCGGCGCGGGATTTATCGGGTCGAATATCGCGCGGGAACTGTTAGAGCGCGGAGCATATGTTCGGATCCTTGACGACCTGAGTACCGGCCTCGAGGAAAACATCAGGGGACTTAAGGGTAAAGTTGATTTTATTAAGGGTGATATTCGTGACAGGCTTGAGGTAAAAAACGCGGTTAAAGGTGTGGATTTTGTTATTCATCAGGCGGCTTTGGGAAGTGTGGCGCGAAGTATCGAAGCGCCGGGTGAGACTAATGATGTTAATGTCGGCGGCACGCTGAATATGTTGATTAACGCGCGGGAAGCCGGGGTTAAGCGGCTGATTTACGCTTCAAGCAGTTCTGTTTATGGAAATTGCAAGATTTTTCCTCAAGACGAATCGTTTAAACCGGATCCGATCTCGCCCTACGCGGTAAGCAAACTTGCCGGTGAGCATTATTGCAGGGTGTTTACGGAGACTATGGGTTTTGAGGCGGTCAGCTTGAGATATTTTAACGTTTTCGGGCCGAGGCAGAATCCCAAATCAAAGTATTCGGCTGTGATCCCGATTTTTATAACAAAATTACTGAATGACCAGCCTTGTGTTATTAACGGAGATGGAACACAGTCGCGAGATTTTACGTTTGTTTCAAATGTTGTACGGGCAAATATCGCGGCGTGTACTCGCGCCGGCGCGGCGGGTAAAGTCATTAATGTCGCTTGCGGTGAAACTCATTCGGTTCAGGATGTGGCGGACGGGATAAAAAAAATTCTTAATAAAGATATCGATTCAATACATGGCGTCGAGCGCGCGGGAGACATTAAGAAATCGATCGCTGACATTAAAATGCTTAAAGAAGTTCTATCGGTTGAGACAGATGTAAAATTTGACGAAGGGTTAAAAAGAACGGTTGATTGGTTCTGTAAATTCGGTTTATAATTCAAAAAAGTTTCGGTTTTTATGAAGATACTCATTACAGGCGGCGCGGGGTTTATCGGGTCACATTTGTCGGAAGAACTTTTAAAAAAGGGACATTCTGTTATATGTGTAGACAATCTCATAACGGGCCGGAAGGAAAACGTCGCTCATATCGCGGAAGATCCGAGATTTAGATTTATTGAACATGATATGTCTAACCGCGTGGAAATCGATGAAAAAATTGATTATGTACTAAGTTTTGCTTCTCCCGCGAGTCCCGTTGATTATTTGAATTATCCGATAGAAACTTTAAAGGCCGGCGCGTTCGGCACACATAACGCGCTGGAACTTGCCGTCAAACATAAGGCTTCTTTTCTTCAGGCATCGACATCTGAAGTTTACGGAGATCCCGAAGTTAATCCTCAGCCGGAAACATATTGGGGGAACGTGAACCCTATTGGACCCAGGAGCGTATACGACGAAGCGAAACGGTTTGCCGAAGCGATGGTGTTCGCGTACCAAAGAAAACACTCTCTTGACGTAAAGGTAGTGAGAATATTTAACACATACGGGGAAAGGATGCGTTCTGAAGACGGAAGGGCCATACCTAATTTTATTCACCAGGCGCTTAATGGTGAGGAGCTTACCGTGTATGGTGACGGATCTCAGACGAGAAGTTTCTGTTATGTGGGGGATATGGTAAAAGGGATACTGAAACTGATGGAATTTCACGGCGCGGGGCCGATCAATATTGGGAATCCGGCCGAAATGACGGTTCTTGATCTGGCAAAAAAAATCAAAAAAATAACCGGCACCGACAGCTCGATTGTTTTTAAAGACCTCCCGGTGAATGACCCGAAACAAAGGCGTCCTGATATCACGAAAGCAAAAGACGAACTTGGTTGGACTCCCGAAGTTGAT
>CAYPYT010000011.1:11553-18277 GCA_964415105.1 uncultured Planctomycetia bacterium
GCGTCCTGATATCACGAAAGCAAAAGACGAACTTGGTTGGACTCCCGAAGTTGATCTGGAAGAAGGCCTGAGGAAAACAATTGAATGGTTTAAAAACAACAACTAACCCTCCCCTAAACAACCTTGTAGGTTGTTTAGGGGGGCGTATGTCGCATATCGCATATCGTATGTCGTAAAAAATTTCCGCCAAAGGCGGATTCGTTCATGATGGGTGTTCTTAGCGATATACGACATACTACATACAACATACGAAATCCCTAAATAGGGACGTCTCCCATTTAATTAAGCGACTAAATAGGGACGTCACCTGATTAATTAAATGGGAGACGTCCCTATTTAGTTGGTGTTTTGGGATGGATATCAAATAAAGCATAAGGAGTTTAATATGGAGATACCGCTTTTAGATCTTAAGGCGCAGTACGAATCGATAAAGGATAAGGTTAATAGCGCCGTTATGCGGGTTGTTGAAAGCCAGTATTTTGTTTTGTCAGGGGAAGTTGCTTCTTTGGAGAAAGAAGTAAGCGCGTATTGCGGGGCGCTAGGCGCGGTGGGAGTAGCCTCTGGAACAGACGCTTTAATTCTCGCGATGAAAGCTTTAGGAATAAAAGAAGGGGATTTGGTCATTACTTCGCCCTTTACGTTTTTCGCGACGGGTGAAGCTATTTCAATTTTAGGGGCGCGTCCGGTGTTCGCGGATATAAACGCGGAAACATATAACCTTGATCCCGTTAAAACAGAACAGATCTTTAAGGATATGGATATAGAGACCAGATTAAAGGTTAAGGCTGTTCTTCCTGTGCATCTTTACGGTCAATGCGCGGATATGGATTCCTTTATGGCTATAGCGGAGAAATATGACGTCAAAATTATTGAAGACTCGGCCCAGGCGATAGGAGCGACCTATAAAGGAAAAAAGGCCGGGAGTTTCGGCGCGGCCGGAGCTTTAAGTTTTTTTCCGAGTAAGAATTTAGGAGCTTTTGGTGACGGCGGGATGGTAGTCTCGAACGACGAGAAAGTAATTGAAAGAATAAAAGAGCTTCGTGTTCACGGTAGCCGCCAAATGTATATTCATGAAGAGGTTGGATACAATTCACGTCTTGACAGTTTGCAGGCGGCGGTTCTCAGGATTAAATTGAATGAACTTGATTTGTGGCTTAAGAGAAGACGCGCTATAGCCTCTCAATATAATGAGGCATTCAGGGGATTTGATATTATCACCCCCCGCGTCGCGGAAAATAATGAACATACATATCACCAGTACACCATTTCATATAAAGAAAGGGATAATCTTATGAGGCACCTTGAAACAAAAGGCATTGCCTCCAGAGTTTATTATCCCGTGCCTCTCCACCTTCAACCGTGTTATAGGTCTCTGGGATATTCAATAGGGAGTTTTCCCGCTTCTGAAAAAGCGGCGGAAGAAGTTCTTTCTCTTCCTATTTATCCTGAACTTACCGATGAAAATATAAATTATATAATTCAAACTGTAACCGATTTCGTAAGATCCTGAGCGAATTTAGTATGAAGAATGACCCTGCCAAAATTGTTATTATGCGGACTGACCGCATAGGAGAAGTTCTTCTTTCGACAGTGCTTATTGACGGGGTAAAAAAACTGTATCCTGACGCGGAGATTTCGTTTGTTACGTCGGAATATTCCAAAGACATTCTGGGCGGCCGGGAAGATATCGAGGAAGTAATAATTGCCGATACCCGAAAAAATTCAAATTGGCTTTTAATGGCGGTGAAGCTCGCTGTAATTTTGAGAAAAAGACATTTTGATCATTCAATAGTGCTGAACGCGCATAAAATCCTGCACTTGGCGTCTTTTCTTGCCGGAATTCCCGATAGGATGGGATATCGGCGCAAATGGAGTGTGTTTTTAAACAAAACAATAGAAGATGAGCGGGAAAAAGGGGATAAGCATGAGGCGGAATATGCTATGGATTTCGCCCTGTTGCTTGGGTTAAAAGATTTCCCTCAGCCTTCCCCGCGTTTAGTTTGTGAAAACGCCTCGAAAGAAAAGGTAAAGAAACTTTTTAAAAAAAACGGAATAAAACTTTCTCGGAATTTAATAGTCATACATCCTGCCAGCAGTAATCCCGCGAAAATGTGGGGAAAAACGCGTTACGCGGAGCTTATAAAAAAGTTAAAATCTTCTTTGGAACGCGAAATTATTGTTATAGGGAGCGCGGAAGAACATTCCCTTGCTGAAGAAGTTATAAACAAATCCGGGAAAAAAGTTTTTAATTTTTGCGGCAATTTGGAGCTGAAAGAACTAACGGCCTTATTAAAAAACGCGGATCTCTTTATCGGCAATGATTCCGGGCCTATGCATATGGCCGCGGCGTTGGATGTGCCTGTTATCGCGATATTCGGACGTAATATTCCCGGGACAGGACCCAAAAGATGGCGCCCTTACGGTAAAAAACATACAGTATTTCATAAAGATCCGCTTTGCCGGAGATGTTATGACAGAGCGTGTCCATTTGACTATAAATGTCTCTCGGCAATAACGGTTGACGAAGTGTTCAACGCGGCCAAAAGGTATTTGGTGGATCGTCCGCCACCAACCTCGTAGGATGGTAGCAAAGAGCACTACCAACCTACGAGGATATTGGCGGGGTTTGTTGGCATTCGTAGGGGCGGACCCATGTGTCCGCCCTTAAATGGTAAATGGCGGAGGGATTACAGGTGTAACTGATTGAACATGAAAAAAATTTTGATTGCTAATATATTCGGGATTGGGGACGTTTTGAATACTACGCCGCTTATCTCGAACCTTAAAAAGGCATATGATAATGTGCGAGTGGATTATTTGTGTAACGGGCGTGTTCGTGAAATCGCCGATGATATTCCCGGAATAGATTCGATTTTTGTTTATGAAAAAGATGCTTTTGTAAAATTATGGAAAAGATCAAAAAAAGAGTGGTTTAGCGCGCTTTTCGAATTATTTTGTGATATAAAAAAGCGGAAATATGACGCGGTTTTTGACTTTACTTTATCTCGCGAATTCGGATTTTTTTTTGTGCTTGCCGGGATTCGTTCAAGAATAGGTTTGGATTATAAAGGGAGAGGGCTTTTTCTAACAAAAAAACTCCCGTTCGCGGGGTTTAAAAATCGTCATATTATTGAATATGATCTGGATCTTCTTAGAGGTATGGATATCCCCGTTACGGAAAAAGAAATGCGCCTTTTCGCTGATGAAAAAAGTCTCGCTTACATGAATGATTATTTTGAAAAAAATAAAATAAACTCGAAACGTTTGATTACGATTGTTCCGGGCGGCGGGGCGAGCTGGGGGCTCCAGGCGTATCGAAGGCGCTGGAACACGGAAAATTTTTCATGTGTCGCGGACGCGCTTTCAGAAAAAGGTTTTCAGATTGCCGTTATTGGAGACAACGCGGAAACAGAACTTTGCCGGAGTGTCGCCGGCGGGATGAAACACGCGCCGGATATTGTCCGTAACGATTTGTCCCTTAAACAATATGCCGCGTTTTTAAAAAAATCACTCTTAGTTGTGTGTAATGACGGCGGTCCTCTTCATATTACGGTCGCCTTAGGCACGAAAGGTGTGTTTGTTTTCGGCCCTGTGGATGATAAAGTTTACGGACCGTATCCTGTAACGGATAAACATAAGGTGGTTTTGGCTGAGCAAGTGTCCTGCCGGCCGTGTTACTATAAATTCAAACTACCGAAATGTGAGGATAATAAAAAGTGCCTTAGCGAAATAAGTCCGGAACGGGTTTTGGGAGTTTGTTTAAAGCTTTTAGGAAAAGGTTGAAGGGAATAGAAAAAAATGGAAATGAAATATGTTTTTATAGATAGAGACGGAGTAATAAACGCCGATCCGGGTTCGCGTACAAAACATGGTTATGTTACGGAATGGAAAGATTTTCATTTTTTGCCGGGAGTTTTGGAGGCGATGAAAATACTAACGGATAACGGATACAAAAGCGTGATCATTTCAAATCAGCAGTGTGTCGGAAAAGGATACCTCAGGGAAGAAGTTCTTGAAGAACTAACATTACAAATGACAGAGGAAATAAAAAAAACCGGCGGGGGAGTGGTCAAGGTGTATTATTGCCCGCATTTAAAAGAAGAAAACTGTCTGTGCCGTAAACCAAAAGATGGTCTTTTTTTTAAGGCGAAAGAAGAGCTTAAGATAGAACATTTTCAAGATAAATTTTATATAGGCGACAGTAAACATGATGTCGAAGCGGGAAAAAAAGCGGGACTAAAAACCATTCTTGTACTTTCCGGTAATTCCAAACGGGAAGATATCCCGAAATGGAAAATAAAACCCGATCACATATGTGAAAACCTGTTGGAAGCGGCGCAATTTATCGTACGGGAGGATTCAGGCGTCCGCTCATGAATGATGGATTACAGGTTGCAGTGTCAAGTTACAGGTTTCAGGGTTCAAGTTTCAGGTTTCCCGCCGAAGGCGGGACCGCCTTCGGCGGAAACCCTGCAACCTGTAACCTGTAACTTGAGTTTTTTGATATACTCTTGACGAAAGGGGAAACATGGACAAAAAAAAGATAATTATACTTTATTCAACGGCGGGAATGGGGCATAAAAAAGCGGCGATCGCGATTTATAACGCGTTTAAGTCTCGCGGGGAGGATCTGGATATTGAGAATGTTGATGTGCTTGACTACGCGAACAAAATATATAAATATTTGTATCTTGATCTGTATGTTTTTATGATGTCTAAGGCAAAGTGGCTTTGGGGCGCGTTATATTATTTGTCGAATATTCCTTTTGTTGATGTCTTAACCCGAAAAATAAGGGCAATAATGGATTATTACAGTCTGGCCGGTGTTGGCGAAATGCTGAGGCGGAAAAATCCGGATGTAATTGTCGCGACACATTTTTTTCTTCCAAGCGTGATGGGGATATTAAAGAAAACAAAAGGGTTTAAAGCGAAAACATTTGTTCTGATTACCGATAATGGACCTCACAGTTTTTGGCTGTCACCTTATATTGACAGATTTTTTGTCGGGTCGGAATTTGCCGCCGGAGAGGTGGCCAAGCGCGGTATTCCCAAAGAAAAGATCGATGTAACCGGAATCTCGACGATGGCGGAGTTCCATCAAAAGTTCGATGTCCCTGAATTAAAACGAAAATATCATTTGGACGAAACCAAAAAAACCATTTTTTTAATGAGTGGAGGATTCGGAGTTGGTCCGATGGAACAGATGCTCTTGTCGCTTAACTCGTGCCGGGCGGAGGTGCAGGTGATCGTGGTTTGCGGTCACAATAAAACCGCGTACAAAAATGTGGCAGAATTAAAAGAGAAGCTTAAGTTCCCGATCATTCAGTTCGCCTTTACTGATGAAGTCGCCAAACTTATGGCGGTGTCGGACTTGATGATAACAAAAGCCGGAGGAATAAGTGTGACCGAGGCGTTAAACGCGCGTCTTCCGATGATTCTTTTCGGATCGATCCCGGGGCAAGAGACATGGAATGAAGAATTTTTAAAAGAATCCGGCGCGGCAAAAAAAGTTGAAAGTGTTAAAGAAATTCCCCTGGTTGTAGACGAAATATTATCATCCGAGGAAGTGTATAACGCGCTTAAAAGTTCCATCGATAAAGTAAGACGCCCATACGCCGCGGAAGAAATAGCGAAAATAGTAGGGGCGGACCCAAGTGTCCGCCCGTTACCTGATGTTACATAGGAGACAAATGGACAGAAGCAAAAGAGAAGTTCTAATAAACAGCGTGAAACGCATGGTTGAATTGGAAAAGCTTTCGGGTGTTGAGGAATTTTACGCTGCCAAAGGAGAGAAGCGAAATAATCAAATAACGCGAAAAGAAAAGCTTTCGCTTAAAGAATTTGAAAACAGTATTTCTTCCTGTCTGAAATGTCCTTTGGGCAAGACTCGTATAAAGTTTGTTTTTGGCGCGGGATCTCCAAAAGCGCGGCTTATGTTCGTAGGAGAGGCTCCGGGGAGGGATGAAGATGGGCAGGGACAGCCCTTTGTCGGCCGCGCGGGTCAACTTTTAACCCAAATAATTGAGTCTATCGGACTTAAAAGAGAAGACGTTTTTATTGCCAATATCATTAAATGCCGGCCTCCGCAAAATAGAAACCCGCTTCCCGAGGAAATCGCGGCATGTTCGCCGTATCTTTTAAAACAAATAGAAATTATAAAACCAAAAGTGATTTGCGCGCTGGGCAAATTTTCCGCCCAAACACTACTGAATTCGGAAACACCCATAAGCCGTCTTCGCGGCAAGTTTTATGATTTCAATGGAATAAAACTTATGCCGACATATCACCCCGCATATCTCCTGCGAAATCAAAGCGGAAAAAAAGACGTATGGGAAGACATGAAGGCTATAGCGAAGGAATTGGGACTGGAAATACCTTTAAAAAATGACAAATGACAAAATCCAAATGACAAAATAAATTAAAATATCAAAACACAAATGACAAAAAAAATTAATTATACATTCATGGTTTGGCGTATTGTGATACAACAATTTTGGGATGGTAGCAGATTGGGTAAATTTTTAAAAGGAGTGGGCAGATTTTTTAAGAATAGGATAATTTTCCCATTTTTAATAATATTCGTTGGAGGATTATCTGTTGCTTTCTGGACAAATTTTTCTAATTCACCGGAATTTGAATTACTGGTAAGAGACGAAAATATTGTTCTTGTTGGTGGTGAAGAATATCAGAGCTCGATACTTCTTATTAATAGGGGTGGTTCTGT
>CAYPYT010000012.1:0-8191 GCA_964415105.1 uncultured Planctomycetia bacterium
TTGAAAGAATTGGATTCAAAATCGTTATGCCGAAATTTGATAAGTTCCTTGGCGCGGAGAGAAGAGTCCTATCATAAAAAGATCTTGGACGAGTGCGATACCCCTGCGCCGGATAATGGCGGCGCGGCGCGGACAATACATGATGATGTCCGTGAAGCGGATAGCGGCATCAAGGATCATTTAAATTATGACAGGTATGGAAGATACAGTCTGGTCGATCACTTTTTTTACAGTGATATCAATATGAAAAATTTCGCGGATTCGCGATATGAAGAAGCGGGAGATTTCATTTCGGCGCCGTATGACTTTAAAGTGGAAGAACTTCGGAATAAGACTCTGCTTACGATGACGCGCGCCGCCGGCGCCGGCAAAGGTAACCTAAGTGTTCAGAAAAAAATAATATTTCAAAAAAACGAGGCGGAGTTTACCGCTAAGTATAAAATAGAAAATTCAGGAGAAGAATTTATTGATTTGGTTTTTGCTCCGGAATTTAATTTAACTATGCCTCACGCGGACGCGGATAAGTACTCGATAGCCCTTAATAAGGAAAAAAAACGTTATTCTTTAAAAGATAAGATCGATGAAGAAAATGTGAAAGATGTGACTTTTAGGGACAAAAACATGACGATGGTGACAATGAGTTTTAGCGCCGCTTGTCGTTTGTGGAGTTTTCCGGTTAAAACCGTGTCGCAGTCTGAGAAAACTTATGAACTTAATTACCAGAGCACGGCTATTTTACCCCGGATAATGCTGGCCTTAAAAAAAGGCGAACGAGCGGAACTCAATATTAGTGTTAAAATTGACCGGTGAGATGTGATTTTAGTTGACATCTGTTCGTTCTAAGATTTACAATCTACTCTTGTTAGAGGTATTTAAATCCTCCATTTAAGATTTACAGAACGGCAAAGGAAAAGTATGAAGCGCGCGAGTTCCTCGAAAACGAATTTCCTTAAAGGCAATATGTTTTCCAAGCGAATTTCCTTAGATAGACAATTTGATCTTCCGCGCGGATACGGCGACAATAAGATCGTTTTAATGGTGAGAGACCCGTGGACCTTTTTCTCGTATTGGGAAATTAACCGGCAAGCGGAAGATAAAGTGAGAAATGAGATCAGCAAAAAAAAACTTACCGCGGTAAAGACCGTTTTGCGGGTATATGAACTTCCTCAAGAAAAACATAACGCCGATAACCCTGAAAAAATATTTGATATAGAATTAAAGGATCTGGCGGATAGCTGGTATATTCACATGGAGGAATCAGGCAAAGAATGTCTGGTTGATATCGGCATATTATGCGCGGGCGGAGATTTCTTTGTTCTATCCAGGTCGAATATTGTACAAGCTCCTTTAGGCAAGATGCAAGAAGAGAGCGGTGTTGAGGATCGGGGTGCTCCGGGGAAAAATAAAGTGTTTGGAATATTCACTTCTATCGATATCGGGAGAAGTTCGTTTCAACTGAAATGAATAGTTGAAACAGAGCTCAACAATAAAGAGATAAAAATATGCCAAAAGGTTATGTCGCTTTAGTTCTGCATGCCCACTTGCCTTTCATTAAACATCCTGAACATGAAAGTTTTCTTGAAGAACGGTGGCTTTTTGAAGCCGTTACGGACACTTATATTCCCCTAATAGACGTTTTTGATAAGCTGATCGATGATGGCGTGGATTTTCGGATAACAGTATCTTTAAGCCCCACGCTTATAAGTATGCTGAAAGACGAGCTTCTTATATCCAGATATTTGAAGCATTTGGACGGATTGATCACTCTTGCCGGATTGGAAGTAAAAAGGACCCGTTCGCAGAAAGAAATTAATGAACTTTCGGTAATGTATCTTGAGAAATTCAAAAAGACGAAACATATATTTTGTGAAAAATACAGTAGCAACATTACCCGCGCGTTCAAAAAGTTTCAAGATCTTGGAAAAATAGAAGTGATCACCTCATGCGCTACACACGGATATCTGCCGCTTATGGATTTACATAAACCGGCCGTAAAAGCGCAGATAAAAATTGCCGTAAACACATATGAAAAAGAGTTTGGAGTTTCTCCGAAAGGGATGTGGCTTCCGGAATGCGCCTATCATCCCGGACATGAAGAGTTTTTAGCCTCAGCCGGTATTGAATATTTTTTTGTGGAAACGCATGGTATATTATTCGGCAAGCCGCGTCCGCGATACGGCGTGTATAGCCCATATATATGTGAGGGGTCTAAAGTCGCGGTCTTAGGCAGAGACGAAGAAAGTTCAAAAGCCGTATGGAGTTCTAAAGAAGGATATCCGGGTAATGCGGCATACCGGGACTATTACAGAGACATAGGGTTTGATCTGGATCATAAATACATAAGACCTTTTATCGACGCCTGCGGGACGCGTGTTAATACCGGTATAAAATATTGCAGAATAACGGGAGAAACCGACCAAAAAGAAACATATGACCGCCGGGCGGCTTTAAGTACCGCGGCGTCTCACGCGGGTAATTTCATGTTTAACCGCGCTAAACAGGCGGAATACCTCGCGGATAAAATGGATAGAGTCCCCATAATTGTTTCACCTTATGACGCGGAACTTTTCGGTCATTGGTGGTTTGAAGGCCCCCAATGGCTGGATTTCTTTCTCCGAAAAACACATTACGACCAGGATGTTATAAAAACTATCACGCCGAGCGAATATTTAAAACTTTATGACAGTCATCCGGTGATAACGCCGTCGGAGTCCAGTTGGGGGTGGAAAGGATACAGTGAAGTCTGGTTAGATGGTTCAAATGATTGGATATACAGACATTTGCATAAAATAGCCGAGCTTATGATAGAATCGGCCCGGAAATATCAAGACCCCGAACCCGCGCGGAAGCGGGTTTTGAACCAAATGGCAAGAGAACTTCTCTTGGCGCAGTCAAGCGACTGGGCTTTTATTATGAAAACCGGTACTTTTTACGACTATGCCGCCGCTCGCGTCAAGGAACATGTTGGCAGGTTTCTCGCGTTTTACGATCAGCTTGAAAAGAATGCCATTGATCTTGAAATGCTGAAAGCGGCAGAGTCAGTGTATAGTTTGTTTGAGGATATTGATTATAAAGTGTACGCGTAGTTTAGTCATATGTCGTATGTAGTATATCGTATATCGTGAAGAACTTTTGCCCGCCGTTACCGGCGGAACTTTAGACGACATACGACATACGAAAAAAAAAGGGAGGAAAGAAATGATGAGCAAGGTTATGGGAAAGTTAAGAGACAAGTCTTCGCGAAAGAAAAAAGAAGCAGTATCAAAAAAGAGTAAAAGTGGCTTCTCACAGATCAGCCCGGATGTTGTGCGTTCTCTGGTAGAAAAAAGGGCGTACAGTTTTTATGAAAAAAGGGGTTGTACTCCGGGAAATGATCTTAAGGACTGGTATGAAGCGGAAAAATCAATAATAGCAGGCCTTAAAAAATAATCGAATTACAGTTGACGTGAACGCGTAGTAAGATATTTTCATGGCGCGCGGATTGCTTTTGGATTATCTTGCTTAAAAGAGAATGGGCTGTTTATTATGAAAGAAGTGTTGAGTGTAATTCTTGGCGGCGGCAGGGGAACGAGGCTCTTTCCTTTGACGAAAGAGCGGTGTAAACCTGCCGCGCCCTTATTCGGAAAATACAGATTGATCGATATCCCTGTCAGCAATTGTCTGAATTCAGGATTTAACCGGATCTATATCCTCTCCCAATTTTTATCCGAGTCGTTGAACAAACATATAAGCCGAACATATAAAATGGACTCTTTCACAAAAGGGTTTATTGAAATTATGGCGGCGGAACAATCCATGGATGACACTAACTGGTTTCAAGGAACCGCGGATGCCGTAAGAAGATGCCTTAAACATTTCAACAATCCGCACATTGAACATATTTTTGTTTTGTCCGGGGACCAGCTTTACAAAATGAATCTGGAAGAGATGTACAGATACCATCTTGATAAAGGAGCGGAATTAACGGTTGCCTGCAACTACGTTAAAGCGGATGAAACATCAAGGTTCGGCATTATGGGGATTGATACCGACCGGAAGATAAATAAGTTTGTCGAAAAACCGGAAAATATTTCAGAAATTGAGCACATGAGTGTAAATGTTAAAAACGAAGCGTCTTTTTTGGGATCTATGGGGATATATCTTTTCAAAAAGAAAACGCTGGTGGAACTGCTTACAAAAGACAAAAAAGATGATTTCGGTAAAGAAATAATTCCGGACGCGATAAGGAATAATTTAACTTACGCGTTTCTTTTTAACGGATATTGGCGCGATATTGGGACAATAAAGTCTTTTTATGATGAAAATCTTTCTTTGACGGATTCAATCCCGCCGCTTGATATCTTTGACGAAGCATGGCAGATATTCACGAGAACGCGGTATTTGCCTCCGGCAAAGTTTGAAAACAGCCGCGTTGAGAAGAGCATTATCGCTGAAGGCGCGATAATCCTTTCTTCGGAAATAAAGCATTCCGTTATCGGGATAAGGTTCAGGGTGGGAAGCTCTTCGAAAATTACCGATACGGTAGCTATGGGATGTGATTATTATGAAACAGTGGAAGAAATGGATAAAAATGCTTCCCAAAACATACCGGCGCTCGGCGTAGGAAAAAATTGTATAATACAACGCGCGATTCTTGACAAAAATGTCAGGATCGGTGACGGTGTTAAAATAGTGAACGAAAAAAACTTGGATATTTTTGACGGGCCCAATTATTTCATCCGTGACGGAATAGTTATCTTGAACAAAAACACGGTAATTCCATCAGGAACGACAATATAAAAATAAAACACGAGGTTAGCGATGCCTGATACGTTTTTGATAACGGTCATTTTTATTGTGATTTGTACGGTTGCCGGTGCTTTTGTGAAGGGACGCGCGAAAGACGCGTGTCTTTGGGATTTTTCGGACGAGAACGTGTTTCTTGAACAAACTGACGGAAAGATCGTTTGGGGCAAACTGAATGTGGAAAATACGGCTTTGGAATTTACGTATTCCGAAGCGTATTTGGACAAAAAGAATAAGCATATAGAGACGAGTTATGTTCTTTATAAAAGCGAATTTCCCCGCGTAAAAATGATCGCGCGCTACGCGGACGCGCTGAACGTGGAAGATAAAAAACAAAGAGAAAAAGAGCTTAAAGAAATAACAAATCCCGCGCGAGTTAAGCGGCTTGGACGGAAAATACATAATTTTTTCGGGACGGTACGTGATTCTCTCTTTGAGATCCTGAATCTTTTTATGGGGCAGGTTAAAACAAATATGCCTGCCGGTAAGGTTTTATCCGGACAGGATAAATATGTCTCAGAGATAAGCCGCGAAGCGCACGCGGCGTTTAATACGGCGTACGAACCGGTTTTAGAACGGTATATCGGTAAAAAAGTTGTTTTGGCAGTGACTGTCGCCGGCGAAAAAACAGAATATTCGGGCATCCTTAAAAATTATACGTCCGAATTTATTGAAATAATGGACGTTTTAATGAAAAGAAAAGCGCCTGATAGTGACGAAAAATTGTATAAAGCGGATGTCGTGATTCCGCGCAATCTATCGGTTGTAAGGCACGCGGGGGAATAAGTTGAAGCAAAACATGAAAATGCTTGGAATATGCGCGAGTCCCAGAAAAAATGGAAATACGGACATTCTTTTGGAAAAAGTTCTGGAAGGCGCCAGAGCGCGCGGTGGGCAAACGGAAAAGATTTTTTTAAGCGATCTTAATATTTCCCCTCTCGAGGAAAAAGAATATGAGAATGCCGCGAAAGAAGGATTGTCCGAGGCCGGTGACGATATGCGTATAGTTTTCAGTAAGATCGAAGAATGTGATGTTTTAGTTATGGCCTCACCAATATTTTTCGGCTCCCTCTCCGCTCAGGCAAAAACCATGATAGACCGTTTTCAGCGCGTGTGGCTGGCGAAGAATATATTAAAAAAAGAAATATTTCAAAAAAAGAAAAAAGGCGCCTTTATTTCAGTGGAAGCGACAAATCGGGAAGATTTCTTTCAAAACGCGAAATCAATTATCAGAAATTTTTTCGCGACAATAAACGTGAAATATGACGGAGAACTTTTCTGCGGCGGAGTGGACAAAAAGGGTAAAGTGATGGAAAACCCGGAAGTGTTAAAAAAAGCACGCGAATTAGGCGCACGGTTAGTGAACGGTTAATGATGAACGGTTTTTGTGAAATTGTCATAGGTTTTTCGTAGGGGCACGGCATGCCGTGCCCCTACAATGGGCAGGAGGTCATTCGTAGGGGCGGACCCATGTGTCCGCCCGTATGAAGAGTTAAAGGTGAAATCGTCCGCCAACAACCTCGTAGGATGGTAGTAAAGAGCACTACCAACCTACGAGGTTGTTGGCTGGGTTTGTGGTCATTCGTAGGGGCGGACCCATGTGTCCACCCGTGATTTGAAATCCCCCCGGATCCCGCCTTTGAAAAAGGGACCCCCGAGGGGATTTTGTTAAAAAAAGGAATAATAAATGACACCATGTGGAAAATGCGAAGCCAAATGCTGTAAGTATTTCGCTTTTCAAATTGATACGCCGAAAAATAAATCTGATTTTGAAAATATCAGGTGGTATCTCGCGCACAAAGGCGTTAAGGTATTTATCGAAAAAAGAAAATGGTTCATGGATATCGCGAATCCATGCCGGTATCTTACCAAAAAACATATGTGCGGTATATACGAAAAACGCCCGCTTGTCTGCCGTGAGCACAGTACAATGGATTGCGAACGTACGCTCGGCAAATTTGACCATGAGCATGCTTTCAAGGATATGAAAGAGTTTGATGTGTATCTTAAAAAGAGGTTTAAACCCAAAAAAACACCAACCTCGTAGGTTGGTTGTAGGGGCACATTGCATGTGCCCGCTTGTGAACCTACGCGGTTGGTGGTAACTCCGCCATGGAGTTTATCCTCGTGCGACCAGAGCTCTACCCATCCTACGAGGTTAGAACTCCATGTCTGATTCTAACAATCATAGACTCACAATTCACTTTTTTTTTGACGAGAGGAACTTGCTAAAGATAGATAATGAGATATACTTTCAAATATGTTTAATATTATTCAATTGATTATCGGAATCGTTTAACTGAAGGGTTTAATCTATGAAAATAGCCAAAAAAATAAGTTTATCATTTCTTCTTACGGCTTTGATCCTTACGGGTATTACGGCTCCTCTTCTTTACAATTTGTTCAGCGTTTCTCTTAAGACTTCCATTTATGAACATCTAAAGACAACCGTTCAATCAAGACAGCACCACATAGAAACTCTTTTACGGTCATACGACCACAATACCAAGGTTCTCGCTACGACGTATTCTTTTACCAATCTTTTTAATGAGAATGAAGATCGCGCGGAGACCCTCGCGCTCGCGGCCGAAAAGATAAAAAGTTTCATGGGAATACATGAGGATTTTTTTTCCATTTTTGTCTTAGATAAAAACGGTAAAGTGATCATATCTAATTTTCCGCAAGAGATGGGGCTTGACAAAAGTGGCACGAAGTATTTCGCGAGCGGCAAAGAGAACGTATTTTCCAAAGACGCGCGTGTTTTTGAACCTTACGGAGTGATCGGAATAGATGTTTCGAATCCGATTAATGTGGACGCTAAGTTTGTCGGAATTGTATGCTCAAAAATCTCGATAATGGATGAAATGTATAGGATATTAACAAATAAGACCGGTTTGGGGGAAACGGGAGAGATATATTTGATCGATGGGGAAGGCTATATGATAAGCCCTTCACGTTTTTTGGATGATACTTTCAAAAAACTAAAAGTTAATACCGAGATTTCACGAAAATTCTTGGAAGATGTTAAAAAATATGGGAAGGTGGAGCATCCGCATTTTCCTCATGTCTATAAAAGCTATAGAGGAAAAAGAGTTTTGGGAGCGCATGGCCATATTGTCGAAGTAGGCTGGGGGATTATTGCTGAGGTCTCTGAAGAAGAAGCGCTGGGGCCGCTTGCCATAATGAAAAAAATCCTTATTGTCATGTCTCTGGTTATTATTGCGGTTGCGGGGTTTATAGGTTTTTTTATATCAAAACGCATAACGGAACCGATACGAAGATTGCAAAGTGGAGTGGCGATAATCGGAAAAGGAAATTTGAACTATAAAATAGATGTGTCCTCTAAAGATGAAATGGGCCGGCTTTCTGAAGAGTTCAACCATATGACGGAAAATCTTAAACAAAC
>CAYPYT010000012.1:8291-17963 GCA_964415105.1 uncultured Planctomycetia bacterium
TATTATCGCGGATGAGACAGCCGGTAAACTTACGGATATGCAGAAAAACTTTATTAATTTAACGCAGAGGAATGTGGAAAGACTTTCGCGGCTTATAAATGATGTTTTGAGTTTTCAAAAGCTTGAATCCGGTAAACTTGATTTTAAAATGGTACAAAACGATATTAATTTGATAGTGGAGGAAGTGAAGAAAACAATGGAGCCTTTTGTGAAAAAGAAAGGATTAAAACTTATTACGAGGACAGACAATAAATTGCGTAATTTTAAGTTTGATAGCGATAAGATCACGCAGGTAATGATAAATATCGTCGGTAACGCGATCAAGTTTACTGATAAAGGTGAGATTACCATATCGACGTCTCTATCGGAAGATAAGACTGTAAAAGTTTCGGTGAAAGATACGGGAATCGGAATTAAGAAAAACGATATCCCGAAACTTTTTCAAAGGTTTGAACAATTGGGCGGAAATGAGCGAAAAACCGGAGGTGCAGGATTGGGGCTCGCGATTTGTAAGCATATAGTTGAAAAACACGGAGGCAGTATCCGGGTGGAATCGAAAATCGGAAAAGGCTCTGAGTTTATTTTTGTTTTGCCGATTCTATAGAGTTCCGCCGCGCGGGATTTTGAGAACTTTTAGGGGTTAGAAAAGGAGCGGGTATGGCTAAAAAGATTTTGGTGGTGGATGATGAAGTTGATATTCTTGAGGTGTTGACTTTTAGGTTGGAAAAATTAGGTTACGAAGTTTCAAGCGCGGCAGACGGTCAAAAAGCTTTGGATTTACTTGAAAAAGAAATTCCGGATCTTATTTTGCTGGATTTAAGATTGCCGGTTATAGACGGATATGAAGTTTGCAGGCGAGTGAAAAAGGAAAAAAAATGGAAAAATATTCCCATCATTATGCTGACAGCTTCAAGCGCGATAAAAGTTGAAAAAATGGTGGAAAAATATAATGTAGAAGGGTGTATGATGAAACCGTTTGAGTATGAAAAGTTGATAGCGAAAATAGAAGGGATTATCGGGTAGAAGGTAGAGCCTGAACAGTTAACAGAAATGGGGGAAAAGAGCATGGCTAAGAAAATTTTGGTGGTAGATGATGAAAAAGATATGCTGGAAATATTAAAGGCGAAGCTGGAATTTGCCGGGTATGAAGTATTGACGGCGATAAACGGTCGGGACGCGATAGCTAAGGCAAAAACTCAAAAGCCGGATCTTATCACGCTTGACATTATTATGCCTGACGTCGATGGCGCGGAAGTCGCCGAAGCGTTAAAAAAAGATCCCGAGACGAAAGACATTCCGATAATATTTTTAACATGTCTTATTACGAAAAACGAAGAGGAAAAACACGTTAAAGGCGGAAGGTATTTTATGGCGAAGCCTTATGACGGGCATGAACTGCTCTCAGCGATAGCGAAACATTTAGCCGGTTGATTGGGCAAGGTCTCCCGGTTCGTAGGGGCACGGCATGCCGTGTCCTTTACCGTTATTCGGACGGGGAATTATGGCACCCTGTCCTTAATGAGAAGGGAAAGTTGTGAGAAAAAGCGAATTTAATTTTTTTATGTATCACAGAATAGGCGGATTACTTACGGTGATCAAGGAAGGTATTGCTATTGTTTCGAGCGAAAACGCCGGGAGCGTTAACGAAAAACAAAAACATTTTTTAGACATGGCTCGTAAAAACGCGGATAAGCTGAATAGACTTCTATCCAATAATTTTAAATTCAGGGGCTTGACGGCAGGTGAAATAGAGATCAATTTGAAAAAAAACGATATAAACGAAATAATAAAAAAAATTCAAACGGAAATATTGCCCTTAGCGAAAGAAAAAGGAATAAATTTTGTTGTTAATTTAGATAAAACAATTTCTCCCGAAGCGGTTTTTGACGGAGAACTTATAAAAGAAGTTTTTTTGAATATAATTACCAACGCAATCAATTTTACCAAGAAAGGCAAGATTACCGTGACGACAAGTTTTGAGGCGCCTGATATAAAGGTTGTAGTGAAAGATACCGGGATCGGAATAAAAAAGAAAGACCTGCCCTATATCTTCGACCCCCGGAAATTGATCAAACTAAACAACGAAGTATGTTTAGGCCTCGCCATCTCAAAAGAGATCATCCAAAAACACAACGGAAAAATACAGATAGAATCAACCCCCGGAAAAGGAACAACAGTTTCCCTAACTCTCCCAACCAATTAAATAGGGACGTCTCCCATTTAATTAATCGAATAAATAGGAACCTAAATAGGAACGTCTCACATTTAATTAAATGGGAGACGTCCCTATTTATTCGAGGTTGGTGTATTTTGGAGCCTGCTTCACCTTACGGTATTACATTTGCCTTTTAAAAAAATAGAATCTTGTGGTACAATACGATACTTCTGGGGAAGACAAAATCTAATCAAAACGGAGGCGGAAATGAGTGGTATTTTTGGTGTGGTTTCAAAAGGGGATGTGTCGGAAATTTTGTTATACGGGACGGATTATCATTCACATTTGGGGACTGAATACGGCGGTCTCGCGGTGCTCGGAGAAGAATTCCAGCGGCAGATCCATAACATAAGCCAAGGTCAATTTAAGTCAAAGTTTTACCAAGACGTGAAACGTATGTCCGGAAATAAAGGGATAGGCGTTATCTCCGACAGTAACGAACAGCCGATCTTTCTTAATTCGAAATTCGGTCCGTTTTGTATGGTTACAAGCGGGCTTATCGAGAACACCGATGAACTTTCGCGGGATCTGCTTAAAAAAAATATATCATTCAGTGAAATGACCGCGGGCGGCAACGTTAACGTTACTGAGCTTATAGCCAAAATAATTAATCAGGGTGACACTCTCGTCGATGGTATTGAAAAGATGTTTGAGAAAATCGAAGGGTCGTGTTCACTTTTACTTCTAAATAAACAAGGCGTGTACGCGGCAAGGGACAGATTGGGATATACACCGCTTATTGTCGGGAAAAGGGAGGGTGCATGGGCCGTTACCTCAGAGACAACCGCGTTTCCAAACAATAAGTTTGAGATCGTAAAATATCTCTCCCCCGGAGAAATTGTACTTTTAAACGAAAATGGCATGGTTTCCCAACGAGAGGGAAACGGACATATGCAGATATGTACGTTTTTGTGGATATATACGGGATTTCCGGCTTCAAGTTATGAAGGCGTCAATACGGAAGTTGTAAGAGAAAAATGCGGACAGAGCTTAGCCAGATATGACAAAGATATTGAAGTGGATCTGGTTGCGGGAATACCCGACTCGGGTGTCGCGCATGCCATCGGATATGCTATGGAATCCGGAAAACCTTTAAGGCGGCCTTTGGTGAAGTATACGCCGGGTTACGGGCGGAGCTACACTCCTCCATCGCAGGAAACCCGCGACCTGATCGCGACCATGAAACTTATTCCGATAAAAGATATAATTAACGGCAATAAGATTGTTATATGCGAAGATTCTATCGTAAGGGGCACACAGCTTAAGAATTTCACGGTCAATAAACTCTGGACGGATGGAGCGAAAGAAGTGCATGTGCGCGCGGCATGCCCGCCGCTGATGTTTCCGTGCAAATTTTGCCTTTCCACCAGAAGCATAAACGAACTTGCGGCGCGCAAAGCTATAAAGGCTATTGAGGGTAGAGACATTGAAGACATCTCTGAATATATGGATACCGAATCCGAAAAATACAAGAAAATGGTTGAATGGATCACAAAAGATTTAGATGTCACTACCGTAAGGTTTCAGACACTCGGAGATTTGATAGAAGCCGTAGGCCTTCCGGAAGAAAAACTATGCCAATATTGCTGGACAGGCAAATGCCCGTCAAACGCGGCAGAAAAACAAAAAGTGAAGACAGTGTAGAGAGAATAATGATAAGTTGTATGAGGGGTTGGGGGAGTTTCGTCTCCTTTAATACCGTAGGGGCGCACCCGTGTGTGCGCCTTTATAATATGGATAAAGAAAGATGATACCGTGACCTCCTTAGAAATGACACTTCGCGTACATACAAAGAAGAAGTGGCTCAAGTGATTTACGCTAAAATTAAGGGATATTTTTTGTTAATGAACACTTTAATAAAAAATATCGCCGGTAAAATATAAATATAAACGGCAGGACAATAACAGCACAACAGGAGGTACTGCAATGAATGATAAAAACGGACAGCCAAAAAAAATCTCAAAAGTAAATACTAAACAGCAGATGCTGGACGCGTATAACGTGCTTTTGAAACAGCTCGAGGAAAAAGAAAAAACGGAATTAAAGCCGGAAGAAAAGAAGGAAAAAATCAAAAATGAAAAAGTAATAAAAAACGCGGATGTTTTATCCACGGAAGGTGTGGTAAAAGGCGCCGCGAATTTAAAAATGGAAATAGGCAGAATGCTTGCCGGGCTTTCAGACAGATTGGAAGAGGAAACGGATAAATATATTAAAATAAAAGAGGCTATTGAGATCAAAGAAAAAGAGCTGGAGGAGATATATGAGATAGAGAAAGAAGCGAAGACTTTATCCGCTTTACTCGAGGCTCAGTCTCAAAAACGCGAAGAATTTGAAAATGAAATTCACGCTAAGAAAATGAATTTAGAGTCCGAGATAAAAGAGAAATTTGAAGAATGGGAAAAAGAAAAGAAAACGTATGAATCAAAAATAAAAGAAGAAAAAAGCGAAGACGAGAAGGTGAAAAAGAGAGAAAAAGAAGAATATGACTACTTTTTAAAACGCCAACAGCAAGCGATAAAGGACAAATTTGAAGACGAAAAAGCGAATCAGGAGAAAGAGCTTCTTCTCGCGAAAGAAGAAATAGAAAAAGAGTTTGATGAAAGAGAGGAACAGATTTCTCGGAAAGAGGAAGAGTTGAAGGAGTTACGTAAAAAAGTATCCGGATTTCAGGCAGAGATAAACGCGGCAGTTACGGCATCCGTAAGCGAGATAAAAGAAAAGTTAACCGCGGAAGCGCGAAATAGAGAAGAATTGTCCAAAAGAGCGTTTGAAGGTGAACGCAATGTTCTTCTCTCTAAGATTGAGTCTTTCGAAAAAACAACAAAAGAGCAGAAATCGCAAATCGATAACCTTATGACACAGTTGGAGAAAGCTTATCAAAAGGTGCAGGATATTGCCATTAAATCTGTCGGAGGATTTTCAGATTTCAGCTTAATGAATAAGTTTCAAAACCAGAACATAGAACAAACAAAAAAACAGTCTTTTGAAAGATGAAGAAAATAGATACCGTAGCTTGACAAGAATGTAAATATAAACCATACTTTATATATGCAAGGTAAAAATAAAACACTAGTTAGATATCTCGATAAGGCAATTGCCGATCTGATAAAAAAGAGGTATTCATGTCTTATCTTAGGTCCGCGTCAAGCAGGCAAAACTACTCTTGTAAATGAATGCTTAAAAGGTGTTGTCAATACCGCGGAATATTTACTACAGGATCCTTCTTTGAGAATAGAGTTGGAAAGAGATCCATCCCGGTTAATTAATCAAGTACGCGCGCTTAAAGACAATTCTTATGTTTTCATTGATGAAGCGCAGAAAGTTCCCGCGTTATTTGACGCGGTTCAAGTTTTGATTGATAGTAAGAATGCGCAGTTTATCCTTACAGGTTCATCCGCAAGAAAATTAAAAAGACATGGTATGAATCTCTTACCGGGAAGAATAAAACTCTATCATTTAAATCCTTTACTGTGGGGAGAATTGGGTTTAATTAAGGAATGTACCATAGCCGAACTTTTGATTAAGAATGTTAATCGGAATGTGCCTTATTCGTTCGAAGATTCACTTATTTATGGAACATTACCCGGAATCGTGAGTTTACCGCGGGAAGATAGGTCGGATTTTCTAAGAGCTTACGCGGAAATATATTTGGAAGAAGAAATTCGAGCAGAGTCCTTAAGCCGAAAAATCGGCGCTTTTTCACGATTTCTTGAAATTGCGGCTGTCGAGTCAGGAACAAGCCCCAATTTGTGCAAACTTTCAAATGAATCAGGAGTTAGCCAGCCGACAATTAAAGAATTTTACAATATACTTGAGGATACCCTAGTTATTGAAAGAGTGGAGCCTTATCTGAAAAGTGCTCGTAAACGGATTCTTTCTTCATCACGTTACTATTTTTTTGATTTGGGTGTAAGAAATGTTTTGGCGCGGTTTCCTCTTGCTTCCAATTTGGTGAACACACAGAAGGGTGTACTTTTTGAGCACGCGGTTATGCTTGAGATAATACGAAGAGTGACAGTTTTGAACAAAAACTATAAAGTATGCTATTGGCGCACTTCCTCTGGAGCGGAAGTTGATTGTGTTATTGATATGGGTTCTTGTGTTATCCCAATCGAGATTAAAAGCTCGTCTTTTGTCGCGCAATCGGAACTAAAAGGATTAAGAAACTTCTTGAGTGACTATAAGAAGGTGGCAAAACACGGGTATGTTATAACAATGGGAGGCAAAAAAGAAGTTTTGGCGGAAAACATTACAGCCTTACCGTGGTTTTGTCTATAGTCCATAACACGAACCGGATATGATCGAAAACGAGAATATAACTTGTGCGTTGCATTGCACAAACTATGACAACTTTGTGCAATACAAAGGTAAGACAACATGAGGTTTAAATAGTGACAGGAACCTATTTACCTATTCGTTTGTTTGCCAGCCCGAGAAATAGGGTAGGGGGATTTGTTATGCGGGCAATCTCTGAGTTTGTAATAATAGGAAAATCCCAAAAACTTGACAAAAGACAAAAATAAGTGTACAATTTGTGTATTGTACTGCACAAATTATCATAAGTTTGTGCAGTACATTGTGGGGTTGTATGGAAAAACACATAATTAAACAGATTCTGTTAGAACAGAAAGAAGAAATAACTAGGCTTTTTAATAGCGAAGTTATTAGTAGGGAAGCCGTGCCCATGGCAAGGGCAAAAGAGATTCTTAACACGGATCTAATCAAGGCCATTATGGGAATAAGAAGATGCGGAAAATCAACTTTGAGTCACCAGCTCTTGAAAGATAAAAATTATGGTTATATCAATTTTGATGATGAAAGGTTCATCAGCGCTGAATCAAAAGATCTTAACGATTTTCTTGAAACTTTAGAAGAGTTAAACCCGGATCTTAAGTACATATTATTAGATGAAATACAAAACGTAAAAGGATGGGAACTCTTTGTTAACAGGTTAAGGAGAAAAGGTTATAATGTCATTGTTACAGGAAGCAATTCCAAACTTTTAAGCAAAGAATTGGCTACTCATTTAACCGGAAGGCATCTTAGCGTAGAGCTCTTCCCTTTTTCTTTTAGAGAATTTTTAAGATTCAAAGATATCAGCGTATCCAAAAATGATTTGTATATTACCAAAAAAAAAGCGGAACTAAAGAGAGTCCTTGAAGAATACATACAGACAGGCGGGATGCCGGAATTATTTAAAGTGGAAACAAAAAAGGATTACCTCAGGGGGCTGTTTGATAAAATAATATCGCAAGATATAATTTTCAGATATAAAATCAAATACGTGAAAGCATTGCGTGAGATAGCACTATATGCCGTTTCAAATTTTTCATCACGGTTTACGTATCATAAAATAAAAAACATTTTTGAAATAAAAAGTGTCCATACCATCAAAAACTATTTAAATTATTTAGAAGAAACATATTTAATCTTTCAGCTAAATCCTTTCTCGTTTAAGATCAAGGAACAAATTAACCAGCCCAGAAAATTTTATTGTGTTGATACGGGATTTATAAATTCGCTTGTACCTAAAACTACTTTTGATTATGGAAAATTAATCGAGAACTTAGTGTTCATAGAACTCCTTAGGCAGGGGAAAGAGGTATATTTTTATTCTCAACCTAATTATGAAGTGGATTTCCTGATAAAAGAAGGACTTGAAATAAAAAAATTAATTCAAGTATGTTTTTCTATAACGGATGAAAATACTAAAAAACGAGAAGTAAAATCCTTATTAAAAGCGTCTGATAGATTAAAATGTGATGATTTGGTTGTTGTAACATGGGATACATATGCCGAAGAATTAGTGCAATCTAAAAAAATAAAGTTTATTCCTTTATGGCAATGGCTGTTTAACAAAATGTGAGATGAGACTATAGAATCCGTGACTGATTCATAAATCCAAGAATATTCCGGACGAGGACGTAATATGGTGAAAAGAGAAAAACTCAAAAGGACTTTTGGAAAATTTGAAAAAGCGTTTGAGAAATTCGATAGAATAACTCAATCCCAACATTTGTTTGATTTTTTGAACCACGATTTGATCGTTGAAGTGGCGATTATACGGTTTGAATCCACTTTTGAAAGTATGTGGAAAACATTAAAAGAGTATTTAAGAGAAGAGGGCGTAGAATGCTCAACTCCCCTAAAATGTTTCAAAGAAGCCTTCAAAACGGGTGTTGTAGAGGAACAATATGAAAGCCTTTTCCCCGAAATGATAGAAAAAAGAAATCTCATAGTTCATGTTTATGATTCTGAGCAGGCAGAGGGTATCTACGAATTCATAAAAAGAGAAGACGTGTTTTCAGCCATAAAAAGCGTTTATGAACAGCTAAAAAGACTTTCAATTTGACAATACGAGAATCTGCTAAATAGTATAAATTTATGGATATACTGAAAAAAAGAGAAACATGGATAAAAAAGTAAAAAATATCGATAAAATTAAAAAAATTCTGAAAAATAACCATAATGTTAAATACGCATTCTTGTTTGGCTCCATTATTAAAAGGCCTTTACCTGAAAGCGATGTGGATATTTTAATAGGCGGTGAATTGGATTTTTCCGAAAGAACGGATTTAGCCCTGGAGATAGAACTTATATTAAAAAGGAAAGTGGATATTGTTTTGGTAAATCAAGCGGCACCTGAGTTGGTTCTTAAGGCTTTTTCTCTTGGGATAGCTCTTTGCGCGAGAGAAAAAGAAGAGATGAAGGAAGATTATTTCAGAAACTTACGTTTGCATGAAGACGGAAAAAATTTACAAAAATTAAAGATCTCGCGAATAAAACGGAGGCATGAGCATGGTTGACAAAAATGTGATAGTATCCAGACTTGAACAAATTGATAAGCATCTAAAAAAAATTTCTGCGTATAAAAGCTTGTCTTATGAGGAATTCGAAGCGAATTCAACCGCGCGGGATATTGTAGAATATAATTTGTTCCAAATAATAAATCACATACTCGATATGATCGAACATATTGTTGTGGACGAAGACTACGGTTTTCCCCAAAGCTCATATGAGGCCGCGGTAATTCTTTTTGAAAAGAAAATTATTGATACCGAAGATTTGTCCTTACTAAAAAAAATGATAGGCTTCAGAAATGTTATCGGGCATGATTATATTTCAATCGATAAGCAGATTGTTTATTCGATTTTAACCGAAAAAGAAAACGATATAAAAAAAATAAACGGTCAAATAACAAAGAAATTTTTATAATTTGGGAGTTTAAATAGGCCCAGACACCTATTTACCTATTCGTTTGTTTGCCAGCCCGAGAAATAGGTGTCCCTATTTTGTCAAAAAAGATTAAGGCTACCAAGATCGGCCAATGGCGAGTTAAACCGAAAGACCTTGAAGCGTTTATTAGGTCTCGCAGGAATTATTAGGACATTTCGGATTGCCGGAAGAGAGGTGTGATTTGAATAAACGAGAATTAGTTAAAGAATTTGTGCATAAAC
>CAYPYT010000013.1:0-10451 GCA_964415105.1 uncultured Planctomycetia bacterium
GATATTTTACGTACGGTTCTATCTGTTCTGGCGGTTGGCGCGGGGCTTGGGGGATTGGCTTTGGCGGCGCGGGTTTTTGGGGTGAAAGCTTTGTTTGTCGCGGGGGCGGGGGTTTTGGCTTTGGCGGCGAGAGGACAGGACACGGGTGAAGATGAAGAGGGCGCTGACGATGAATATTTGCGTTGGCTGGAAGGCGCGGATTCATCGAATGCGGAGCAAAAAATTGATAAGAGGGGATTTATAAGACAGTTTCAGAATAGTATGCCGCGGAGAGTTTTGGGGGATAAGGAATACGCGAAAAAACTTCTTAGGGTTTCGTATGTGATGGCGCTTAAAGTGTTGGAGAGACCGGACAGGCTAAGCTTTGAGTATTGTTCGGATTCGGATTGTTACCGCGGGTACAAAGGAGATCAACTGATCATAGCGTTTTGTGACGTGAGAAGGGGGATTGAAAAGTTTATTCAGGATACGCTTTTTGAAAACGGGGCGAATGTTGGACGGGAAGAAACGGTTAGGATTAAGGTGCCGTTCGAAGGGCGTGAAGTCAGGATCAATGTTGAAGTTAAAAGCATTGAAGCGGACGGCGCGGAAATAAATGAAGAGACGAAACGGGTCATCAGCACGTCGCTGAAAAGTTACAAAGTGGCGCCCCTTACAGAATACAGGGGAGTTTCTAACATCAAAAGAGCGCTTGCCTCAGGATATGCCGCGTATTATGACGCGGGTGAAGATGTTGATATAGCGGCTGTTGTGCATAACATAATACCGAAAGACGCGCGGGGAAATGAGAAAAAAGCGAAAGAAATTATTGAAAAGGAAATAGACGAATTGTATAAGGTGATAGAGAAGTGTGGTGATCTGAAGGAATGGTTAACTGAAGATGCATTTAAGACATTCAACGAGCTTATGCTAAGCGTAAAGGACGAATTGCAAACCATTGTGCCCGGGAAACCCATCATTAAGCCTAAAGCCGCCGTTCTTCTGCATCGCAAGATAAAAAGCAAAATTTTTGAACTGGAGGAGAAAGAAAAAGACAAAGAAGGGATCTTCGCGATGAAAGCGGTGCCTGCAAAAAGCACGGTACAGATCCTGAAGGCTCTGGACAAAGCGATTATCGAGGATATTTTTTATTCCCGCAAGATTGCCACCGGTGCGGTAAGGGATGAAAAGCTAAAATTCAGTGAGGCTCTTAAAAAAATCAAGGATAAATTTTCTGTCATGCCTGAGAGGAATGGGGATATTTTTTTCGCGATGATGGTTGCTGTTGAAAATATTGAAAAAGACGTTATTGAAAGAATGGTTAAAGAACATTTACCGGCGTCAGTGATATTGGACGATTTATCTTTAGATATGGAAGTACAGATAAAAAGGCTGGAGGGAGACGCTAAAAATCAGCAACATATTGCGGTTTTTAAAGATTGTTTAAGCATATTGAAACAAGCGGCTTCTCTCTTGGAAGGGATTGAAGTTACTGTAAAAGAATTTAAGGAGACCGAGCACGGCGAAAAACATATATTATTTCTCAAAGGCAATCTTCTGCCGCCAGAGGCGGTAAGCTTAGTTAAAAACGAAAATGTATGCGCGATAGTTACGACAACTGCCGGACCGACGGCGCATTGGGTACTTGCCGTTAAAAACCATAATATCCCGGTGTTTTTTGCCGTGCGTAAAGGGTCTGATGGCAAAGACGGCATCACAATGGATGAAATTATCGAGAGCGTGAAAGTGGGCGATTTTGTCCTTTTGGACGGTGCTATCGGTTCTTTGACGGCGAAACCTGATAGGCAAATGGTAGAAAGCCATAGAATAAAATTCGCACGCCAAAATGCTTTTAACCAATATTACAAAGAAATAATGATGGAGCCGGCTCAGGTTGGTGTGAGGAAAGGTGTGAAAGAGGGCGATGTTGTGGAAGTGCTCGCGAATGTGGATGAAAAAGACGCTCTTAATTCCGCGCTTTTGAATGGTGCTGATGGTGTGGGGCTTGTTCGTACGGAAGTGTGGCTTAACGAAAATGTTCCGTACTTAAGTAAGTTTCTATCTGACGGCAAAGATGTGAAAGCGCGAAGTGAGATAAAGCGGTTTCTTAAGGAAAACATCAAAAATTTAATACGTCATTCCGTCGGAAAAACGCTGACTTTTAGGACAATTGACGTAAGTGGAGATAAAAGGATTGCTCTTGCCAGGACAAATGCCGTTGGAATTGATTTTTATAGGGCTCCTGTCGGTGCGCGGCTTTTATCGGTTGAATTGGAAGCACTTTATGAATCCATCGTTGAAGAAGACGCCGAAAACGTGCAAATATTGTTTCCGCAGGTTGAGGAAGAAAATGATGTGGTAGACATTCGCGCGTGGCTAAAAACTGCTATGGAAGTTGTCTCGGAAGAAGAAAAAGGAAAAGAAACGGAGATGGACGAGAGCCTGAGAGCTAACATTGCGCAGAAGCTTAAAGCTGTACCGATTGGATCTATGATAGAGAGTGTCAGAGGTGTGAAAAACCGGAAGGTAATAATCAGTTCGTCAGATTTTATCAGTATAGGGGGAAATGATCTATTGAGGAGCATTTTCATGGATCGTGAAAAGGAATTGGGGCTTGGAAATATCAGGCAGACCATAAAGGCTATTATGCTCTTCAGTACGATACAGCCGAAACTGACGGAGAAGTTAGAACTTATAACGGGATCTGTCGCGGAAATACAGAAACAACAGAAAAGAGCAATACCGGTAACTGTATGCGGGGATACCGCCAGTATAAAGGAATACATCCTGCATATGATCTATATGCGGTCAAAGTATGGAGTTAACATCCGTCCAAGTATCACTTTCGCGGAAGTTGCTGAAACAAAAGAATTTATTAGAAATTTTGGGAATGAGGGGCTTGTCCCGGTTTTTGGTGTTGAATACAGCAAAGAGGAAGATTTTTTACAGCTGAATACCGCGGAAAAAGTGAGGGTAGTAGAGGAAAGAATAGCCAGCCTTTCGCGGGTGCAGGAAATAATCAATGAAAATATGAGAAAGTCTCTTGATAAAACAAGAAAAAGCAAAAACGCTCAAAAAGAGTTGCCAATTTCGCCACTGCCACCGGAAAGTGAATTCGTAGTAGAAGTGGGAATCCCCGCTTCTCTATACAAAAGATTTGGGGAACAGCTCCGCTCGATGGTGGAAAAAGAAACAGATGTAAAATTAGTGAGTATAGATGCGGTCGACAGTAAAAATAAGATACGTGAACTTGCGAAAAAGACATCCGGTGAAAAAAATGTAGCTGTTCTTTTGTTAGATGTGGATGAAAATACCCTACCTGGGGATTTTATAGTAATGCTTAAGAAGATTAAAGAACTGGCCACGAGGGATATCGTGGGGCTTGCGCCTTCTGGCTTTACAGTAACAAAAAAAAGAAGTGTGTATGGTTTTAATGCCAAAGGAAAAGGATCCGAAAAGTTTATGATGGAGTTGAGCGTTCAAGGTGAGGTAGGTCCTCAAAAAAAAGAAGAAAAAACTGCCGAATCCGCGGATAAGAGTATAGAAATGATTAAAATATATCTTAACCCAGACGGAACTATAAACACGGACATAGAATTAGGGCAGTTTCCTCCGAAAGGATTTGTATATCCGAGAGACGTAGGTTCAAAAAATACCGATAAATCGTCATATAGAGAAGCGCTTAAAAGGCTTGAACTGAGAGACGGTCTGACTGAAAACCGGTTTATGTGTTTGGGTATTAACCCGGATACATATGGGCTGAAGAGCGTGGCTCAGGGAAATCAGTTTGAATGGGAAGCGTCTCTTTGGAAAAGAGCCAATGAAATTGAAAATAACAAAGAGTTTCACGCGTTTTTAAGCAAAAACTATGATCTATTGCGGGATTTAAAAATTTATCTGGTAGAACCGGTTGAAAGAAGCAAAGAAGCGCTTCATCCGCATTTACTGATGTGCCGTGACAAAGAATGGCAGGTTGCATTTTCGAGAAGCCGTGAAGGGCGTTATCCTTCGGTGTATTTAACCCGGCCGTTTTTTGAGGATATGCCGCTTGAAATCGTGCTTAAGGTTCTTTATTTGCAGATAGTAAGGTCTGTTTACCTTCGCCTTTACTGGAACGCCCATGTAGGCGAGAAAATTTATCCTTTTAGAGCGGAATACACTGATGAGATGGAAGAGTTTCTTAATTCTATTTACGGGCATGTAATACAAAAAAAGATTCATGAAGAAGGAGCTTTCCAGTTTGTGGAGATAAAAACAGAAATCGAAAATGTGGAGAAACATGAGAGTAGAATATTCCCCCGAGATTCCGGACTTGAAGCCCGAAGGTTGAACATATGCCTTAAAGGTATAGCTGAAAAAAACCGTGAAATGGGCGGGAAACAGGCGGAACTTATTGATTTGATGAAAAAAATAAAATTATTCCAGGAAAGCGTAAATGAACGCGATTATGATAAAGCCGTAATGTATTGGGGAAGCATTAATGTTTTAAGGGAAATTTTATCGAAAAGAAGAGATAAAATAGGGGAGTTTATCAGAGAAATCGGAAGTAAATTGGAATTTATATTATTGGCCGCGGAAATCAATAACATTTTAACCAAGTATATTGATACGCATGGAATACACAATAGTGGGGGCGGTATAGAAGCAGGTACCGCGGTAGGAAATTTGGTTTTGGTAAATAATTCTAAAGAACTGGAAAATTATATTCCGCGCGCGCAGAAAGACGATATTTTAGTACTTTCGGGAAATATGAGCGAACGGATAAATGAACTGAATATAGCGGGAATAATCCTAAGCGCGAGGGGAAGCGGATACGCTTGTCATTTGGCGCGTTCGGCGTGTGTGCCTCTGGCGTATATTCCGGACGCTGTGACAATGTTAAGGCGCTATGGGGGGAAATATGTAATGTTCAGGGTAAATGTCGATAAAATCGTTCGTATACGGCTGGCCTATCCGCATGAAATAGATAGAAAGGAAGATCACAGGAGACCGCGGTTTGTTGACAAGGATAAAGTGAAAGTTATGAAAGCGGTTACAGGTCCGGAATGTGAATTAGTATATAATCTTAACGAAGTAGACCGGTTTCACGCGAACAGAATCGGTTCCGCGGCCGCTCATTTGGGAGAGATGATTAATAAAGGTTTGGAAGAAAATATAGCTCCGGGCATTGTTTTTTCGCATGAATTCGTGAGGCAGTTTTTAACGGATAGAAAAACAATAAACGGACGATCAATCCAGGACGTAATTAACGGTTTAATGGTGCAAGTCAGAGATGAAACAGGGGCACTCGCGATAGAAAAACAAGAACTTAAAAAACTTCTGCGTGATGTCCGCAATCTTATAATGTCAGCGTCAGTTCCGAAAGAATTAGAAAAACTGATATCGGTTAAGGTAAAAGAACTAAAGGATCAAAACGGGAATAAAACTTTTTGCGTATATCCGAGTTTTAACCTTGGAGACTGGACGACCATAAATGCTGATGGGGCGTATGTTTCGTATCCTAACTTAGCTTTTCCGGAGGTTAAAACAAAAGAACAGATCATAGGGGCTATAAAACACTGTATTGCGCAGAAATATTCTTATAACGCGTTTAAACTGAGATTAGATTACCATATACGGGAACGCGATGTGTATCCCGGGGTTATTTTACAAGTGCCGATATGTGAAGCGACAAGTAAAGCGATTCCGCAAATCGAAGATACGGGTTATAAAATTAGTTCCGGTCGTATTTATACGCATGACCTTTTGTCAAAATCTAAAGGTGAAATCAATATAACTGGTGTTCCCGGGATTGGCGCGGACGGCAGAAAGAACGGCGAAATACCCGCGGAGGTCGCGGTTAACAGGTTTACGGAGATTGTGGTGGTATCGGATGAAGGGACTATGTATGAAAAATTGGTTTTGGATCATGGTAACCTTGTATCGAAAAAAATAACGGAAAGTGGGAACATTTTGCCCGCGGGATTGGCGCGGCGTCTGGTAAAATTTGCCAAGAAAATAGTGGCCATAAATAATGGATGGCCGTATGAAATAGGATGGACAGTAAGAGCGGACGGCAAAATTTACATTAATTACGCGCGTCCCATTCCTGAAGCTCTTCCCCACACTGAAACGCTGGAAATGGGTTTATTTGATGAAGGGCCTTTCTCTCAGTATCTGGTTAAGGTTACGGATTCTGAGCTTAAAGCACTTGATAAACTTCGCAAAGAGAGCAATATAAAAGCACTTTTCCGTAAAATCGAGGATTTGCCTTCTCAAAATGAATTGGAACTTATTTTGAATGATCCCAGCCAAATAGGAAGGAATATCATCGCGCTATCATATATTGAACAACTTTTACAGGATAAAGCGAATCGGGATAAAGTGACGGACGATATGGTTGGGTTCCTTATTGAAAGTGCCGGGTATCAAAAAAATGTTATAACTCAAGGACAGATTTTTAGTATTTTAGGCTCTTTAAAAGATATAGGCGGGGATAAAACATTGGAAATAAAAGAGTTTTTTGAAAAAATGGATTTCAAGGAACCCGTAACTTTAGGTCATTGCAATATGTTTAACTTTGCCGAAGCCGCGGCTCGGATGGGCCTGAATCAGAAAACCGTGGAAACGCTGAATATAATAGTCGAAAAATTTATTTTTAAAACCGATAAAACCTTTACTCTTTGCGCGAAAATTATGCGGATTATTGACGATTACGGCATAACTGAAGCCGCTCCGATATTGCTGAAGCTGAAAGAGAAATTTCCGAATGAATGGGTTTTCAGGGAAGCTCAAATTCTTATGAATAAAATAAAGGTTTTGGATGAAGAAAATAAGAAGAGGATCCAGCTTAAAGTACTGCTCAAGGATGGTTTAGCCTTATGGGTGCCTGAGGAGATCGTAAAATCCGCGAAAAAAAATGAAGTCAAATTTTATATAAGTAAAGCTGTGAAAAAACAGCTTGAGTCTGAAGCGGGAGATCTGAAAAATTATGTAGTTACAGATGTTTTTCAAGGGGGCAAGAAAAATATAACCCAAAGTATTGATCTAATCGATCTTGGGTTAGGCAAAGAAAGCGAGCTTGATCTAATTGTCTCGGGAACAAATAGAAATATCGATCTGTTTATAAATGAAATAATGCAGATGGAAGATTCCACAAAAGCGGGTATACAAGCATTTGATGTTGAAGGGATAGAAAACGTGACATATAAAACCGAGACGGAAGAAATCTGCGCGGTGGATTTGCGCGGAAGTTATTCGATAATGGCGGGCGTTTCGCCGGATATCTATGACAAATTAGACTCATCGACGCGTGATGAACTGCGGTCTAAGGGTATTATGGTAGAAAAGTTAAGCGGCAAGTCTCACGAGGAAATGTTAACGGAACTTGAAGAACGGAAAACCGGCGAAAGAGTTATTGCCGTTCTTTTGGAAATAGATTCTTCGGCGGAGAAAGGCGAAATTCAAATAATCATAAACGATTTGGCGGAAAAAGCACGAAAAGACATCCCTGAGCTTATTGAATCTAAAAAAACCAGGTTGACAAAAGAAGATATCGAAGAGATCAAAAAAATAGATACTTTTTCTTCCGGCGATGTTGAAAAACTTCCAAAGGGACAGTTGAAAAATTGTGTCCAAACTCTTGTAAAGTTTTTTGACGATACGAAAGTTTTGAAATCTTTAAAAATCTCTGAGAAAAGTTTATATGATATGAAAATTGACAACATATACAGGACACTTAAAGTTCCGTATCATAGTGATACGATAGAATATGTTAAAAATTTGAAGACGAAACAAACCAACATACAAAACGAACGTTATCTGGTAACCGCGATCGATTCAGCCCTGGATATGAAAATGCTGGCCGCGGCAATAAAAGAAAGACGCGCGAATATGGACGTGAAAAACGCGTCCAGTGACCCGATAAAAGATGTTCTGGTCGTTCGTAACGATATGTTGGCGAAACAACTGGAAAAAGCGCTTGAATTTAACGGCCTCGCGGAATACATAAGCGAAGAAGAAGTTATCATACTGGAAGAAGGGAAGCCATTGTCTCCGGAAGAAGTGCTCAGTAAAATTGACGAGATAACAGGCAAAGATATAAAAGCGCATCAGGTTGCCGTTGCCACAAGAAAGGGAATAATCACACTAAACACGGAAATCAGCCTAACATCCGGAACACGAAAAGGCATTCCCGAATTGTTGCGCGAAGACACTAAAGGCAATATGCTAATGGTCAGGATGGATATAGGTCTAATAAGCCAGCTCTACAAAAAAACCGTAGAGATCATGGCAAATAACAACCAAATCCCGACAAAAGGAGTAAGAGACGGAATGCTCCAAAAAATAGCCGGATACAACGTATTCATCTATTTCGCTGACATCGAAGCCATAAACATAGACGCCGAAGCCGAGGATTACGAAAGATACGTGCAGGAAGTGTTGACAAGAGCATAACAAGTTACAGGTGGCAGGTTACAAGTTGCAGGTTACACGTTGCAAGTTGCTACCCCCAATCGCACCTCGTAGGTGCAACTTGGTTGCACCTACGAGGTGCGATTGGGGGTAGAAAAAGAGGTAAAATTGGATATTTCAGCCAACCGGGCAACTGGCCAACCGGAACATCTGTTATTAACCCCTGAGACGCGATAAAATCTTTTTCCCCAAACAACCTCGTAGGTTGAAACCTACGAGGTTATTTGGGGTCGCAAATTCGGGGGACACTCCTTATAACTGTCTAAAAATAAAAGAGTTACAATTAAATCGGGAAGGGATCCCGGATCTTCGGCCGGGATGGCAACTGGGGAGGCCGGGATGACAATCGGACTGGGGGAGGCCGGGATGGCAATCGGACTGGGGCGAGATGGCAGAAGGTGCGGTTAAAACCTTTGGTTGGGATGGCTTAGGGGTGTCGGGGTTGTTTACTTTTGCAATAAAAAGGAGAGTAAAATAAAAGCGATATATGGCTTGCAATTTAGTTGAAACTAAACTATACTACATATTATGGAGGGTATGATGTATAATTCGTTACAATTGAGGGAGCTTTTTCATTTAGAATTTTTAAGGTGGTTTGGCCGAAAAACCAAGGCGAATCTTTACGCGCTCAAGGGCGGGACTAATCTGCGTTTTTTCTTTAACAGTTTTCGTTATTCGGAAGACATGGATTTAGACGTGCGTGAGGTGGAAGTAAGTATTCTCAAAGATACAGTCATGAACATCTTAGAGGCGGTATCCTTTAGTGAAATTCTTAAGCCGTTTGGTATTAGTGAAATTGTCCCTCCGAATATTACGCGCGCGAAACAAACAGAGACTACGCAAAGGTTTAAAATCCATTTAATCACTTATTCGGGGGAGGATCTTTTCACTAAGATTGAATTTTCCCGCAGAGGGTTTAATGGGAAAATTGATATACAGCCTATCGCGGATGTTATTTTGCGTATGTATAAACTGGCGCCTTTGTTGACGCCACATTATGATAGTCTATCGGCAATAGTACAAAAGATAGAAGCGCTTGCTTCAAGAACTGTAATCCAGGCGAGGGATATTTTTGATTTATATGTTTTAAATTCTCAATATGATCCGTTCGCGATGAAAAAAATTGGAATGAATCCGGAACGATTGAAGAAGGCGTATGAAAATATTTTTGCTGTTAGTTTTAAACAGTTTCAAGATACCGTAATTCTTTATCTATCTTCCGAAGATCAGGCTGTGTATGATTCCTCGGTTCTATGGGACGAAATTAGATTGAAAGTTGGAAAGCTTATTGAAGAAATGAAAGTACAAGATGAATAAAAAATCGATTTTAGTTTCTATTAAACAATTGGGCAGAGTTGTGTTTACAACAAATGAATTGGCTTGTTTTTCAGGGAAATCTTTATCTGCTACAACGCAGGCGCTTAATTTTCTGCAAAGAGAAGGATTAATCCAAAAGCTATACCGCGGTATCTGGGCGGAAGCCATTGGAGTGCGGCTTAGTCCATACGCGGTAATCCCTTTTTTGTTTCCCCGGCACAGAGCATATCTTTCATTCATAAGCGCCTTGCACCTACATGGGATGGTAGAGCAAATTCCTCAAGAAATTACGCTTGCTTCAACAGCTCACACAAAGAGCATTCAGACGAAAATAGGAACTTTTTCTGTCCATCACATAGCCTCTTCATTTTTTAAAGGCTTTGTTTGGTATAGAGGGGAAAGCAAATTTTTGATAGCGGAGCCTGAAAAGGCATTAATTGATTGTCTCTATTTGTCCGCTTTTAAGAAAAAACAATTTGTCTATTTCCCTGAATTACATTTTCCGGAGACATTTCAGTTTAAAAGGGCGAAAGAATGGGTAAAAAAAATCCCCAGCAGTAAAGTTAGGGCATACGTTCAAAAAAAGTTAGACCTGCTTGTGAAGAAGCCATAAAATTCGGGACACTCCTTGTAACTATCTGAAAATGAAAGAGTTGCAATTGAATTGGGAAGAGATCCCGGCTCTTCGGCCGGGATGGCAA